>NZ_QMEB01000406.1:0-1020 GCF_012912135.1 Brasilonema bromeliae SPC951
TATATTAGGCTAATTATATATCAAAAGAGAGAACCGAATAGAATTGTAATTTGTAAAAATTGTGAGTAAAGCAAAACAATAATCAAGACTTTATTTTCCATAATTACCGTGTATAACAACAATAAAGACGATAAAAAAAATATCAGCACAGACATTTGGAGGAGTATAGATTTCCAAATAGTTAAACACAGAATTGATAAAATTAACGCTAAGCTTGAGGCTGTTCTGGGTAAGTATAACTCTCAATTTAGGGGCGATGACTTATTTCACCAGAATCAAGACTGGAAAGATTAACATTTTTAAAGCTTTGCTTGGTAAACTAGATGTAGCTTAGTTCATGACCAACTAAACTCCAGTTTTTTGATGTCAGAAGAAATTCAAACCTTTACGACTGAATATTTGGATGACTGTGCCAATCTGTATGTTGAAGTGTTTAACAGTGAACCTTGGAACGAGCAATGGACTATCGAAACTGCAAGATTGCGCTTGTTTGAAATTCTCAATACACCTGGGTTTATCGGATTTGTCTTACGACAAGATGAAGTGCTGGGATTCGTCGCTGGTTATTGTGAGCAAATGCAAAAGGGTAAAGGCTTTTATCTCAAAGAAATCTGTACCCACCATGACAAACAGCGTCGGGGAATTGGAACGAAGTTACTCAACCAATTAATGAATACCCTAACCGGGATGGAGGTTACTGCAATTTATCTGGTAACTATGAAAGATGGACAAGCGGAAGCTTTTTACACTAAAAATGGCTATCAAAGAAGCCAGAAATTAATTGTAATGTCAAAACGGTTTTATAAATAACCATTAATACAAGCATATAACAGCTAGGTTAGGAACAAGTCCTAACCCAGTCTCGGTCGTTAATATATGGAAACCAATAAAGTCTCCTTATTTCAACCGAAACTCATCATATCATGTCCGGTTAATTGCTTATAAATCCCGCACAACCCCACCCCGGTTTTGTCTTGCGCCAAAACCGCCCCTCCCCTTACCAAGGGGAGGGGTAAGGGG
>NZ_QMEB01000406.1:1030-1915 GCF_012912135.1 Brasilonema bromeliae SPC951
CCCCTCCCCGCAAGCGGGGAGGGGATTAAGGGGTGGGGTGCAGATATCGCGGAAATCACAACTAATCAACTCAAACTCATCAAACTGAATACCTACCTTTTTTGAGAATTTGGCGAAGGTGATTGTTATAAGCAAGGACTGCTAGACCAGTCTTGGGATCCTCGATTTGGTTGACACTTGTATTGCTCACCTACCCAGACAATCTCCCACTTATTTTGTTTCTGTTTTAATTCGATGCGCTGTCTTATTCCGCGAATTGAATCATCAGCTAATCCTACTATGGCATGCACAATTTCAGCTGTTTCTCTTGTAGGATATTCAACTACGATGTCTTCTGACCGTCTTCCCTCTTCGTCTTCCCGCTTGCTAAACAATTGTACAGCTACTGCTTTTGGAGTAGAGACTTTAATCCGGTTAGAAGAGATAAATTCTTGTACATTAATTACCCGAAAATTGGAACGTGGATCACTTGGTTGCAACGCTGCATTTAATTTAGACCAAGTTTTTTCGCCCACAATACCGTCAGCAACGAGTTGTTGTGATTTTTGAAAATTGATGACAGCCTCCTTAGTTTTTGCTCCAAAAATACCGTCAACAACACCTGAATAAAAATTGAGTTTTTTCAAACCTTCTTGTAGCTTAGTAACTTCTGCACCTTTTGAACCTTCCTTAAGTACAACGGAAATAGCGTTCATAATTTGTCCTTTCTCTAAACTCAACTACGTTTGTTGCTAATTGATCTTCATGTTTTGTGTGAAGATATACTTAAAATCACTTTTGAATCAGCCGATTCCGGACGCACAAATATAAAAATTTAAAACTTATTACATCCCCTACAACGCCAGGTGCTTCAAGTCGGGAAACCCGCCCAACGCACTGGCTCCC
>NZ_QMEB01000407.1 GCF_012912135.1 Brasilonema bromeliae SPC951
CCCTATACCCCTACACCCTTAAACCCCTACACCCCTGTGTTTCTTGAAAGTTAATGCACCTTGCATATTTTTTGCAAACCCCTCACCAAGCGCTCAATTCCTTCTTTTGCTGTCTGTTTTTGTAGCGCACCGTAGGCGACGCGGAGATAGCATCCATCATCCATCCCAAAGGTTGTACCAGGAATCACTGCGACTTGATGTTCGCGGATGAGTCGTTTGACAAGTTCAAAGCTATCCAATTGAGTATGAACTTTCAGGAAAAAATAGAAAGCACCATCAGCAGGAGCAATAGTACACAAGTCTTGTAAGCTGTTGAGGGAATCAAGTACGACTTGTCTTACTTGGGCGATCGCCCCAATATGATCCTTCAAATATTCCTCTTTCGCCTGCAACGCCCCCAAAGCTGCATACTGGGAAATCACAGGCGGACAAATGAGAATCGTATCTTGAACTTTTTTGACGGGGACAAGCAGGTGTTTAGGGATAACCATGTAACCAATACGCCAGCTTGCAAAACCATAAGCCTTAGAAAGACTATAAAGAGAAATCGTGTACTTGCTACTTCCGGCGAATGCACCGGGAGAAATATGTTTCACTCCGTTGTAAGTAAAGTATTCATAGGCTTCATCGCTGATGTGGTAGATACCATGATTGCGACAAATTTGATTGACTTCCCACAACGCTTGTTCTGAATACACAGCCCCTGTAGGATTATTAGGGGAAATTGTCACGACTGCGCGTGTTTTGGGAGTGATAGCAGAGGCGATCGCCTCTGGACGTAGCTGGTAATTTTCATCACATTTCACAAGCACCGGACGACAACCCGCCATAGTAATCGCCATTTCATGGTTGAAATAGTAAGGCGTATTGAGAATAACTTCATCTCCCACCGAAGTGATAGCAAGAACAGCATTCATAAACGCCATATTGCTACCTGCGGTAACAACAATGCAGTTGTCCTCATTTATTTCAATACCGTTAAAAGCTTGTAATTTTGCAGCTATTGCAGTTTGTAAAGGGAGAATTCCTTCAACAGCTTTGTATAAATTATTAGTAGGTTCAGCAAGGAATTTGGGCAAAAGTTCTATGGCTTCGGCTGGTGGACTATAGGAAACAACACCCTGTCCCAGAGAGATTGTACCAGGACAGCTTTTAATCAATTCCGCGACAACTGGAATAATAGGCGACTGCACCGCCTCCATCCGAGAGATAAGAGATTCCATACGGTATCACATTTAAGCTAAGTTCAATTTTCTCTCATATGGCGCTTGTATTTGAGTTGTGAAATCAAAGATTGGATTTAGATGAGGAGGATGACGAGAGAAGGAGGGAAGGAAGGAGGGAAGGATATTTTCCCACACTCCCACACTCCCACTTTTTCTGAGATAGGTATTCACGCGAATCATTTAGGGCTGTATACAATGCGATCGCCTCTAAAATAGAACTATGCAATCCACTCAAACTCAACTCTTGCGACTTTCGCAAGGACAACTTAACCTACTAGAACGTTGTCCCCGTCAATTTCAACACACCTACCTAGAACAACTCCATTCTCCCTTAGATCCGGAACATGAAGAACGGCAAACTTTAGGAAGCCGCTTTCACTTGCTGATGCAGCAGCGAGAAATGGGTTTACCCATTGATACTTTTCTACAAGAGGATACCCAACTGCAAAGCTGGATGTCCGCTTTCGCGAATGCAGCACCAGAAATTTTAAACTCTACTTCCAATAGCCAAACTTTTCGTGAAAGCGAACACTACCGTACTCTGCAAGTTCAAGATTATTTGCTCACGGTTATTTATGATTTATTGATTGCAGATAATCAGCAGGCACAAATTCTTGACTGGAAAACTTATCCCAAACCGCCCAATAAACGCAAGTTGGAACAAAACTGGCAAACACGTCTTTATC
>NZ_QMEB01000048.1:0-11597 GCF_012912135.1 Brasilonema bromeliae SPC951
TACGAGTAGACATTGTTGTCGGGTTGTCCATCCTTGTCTATGAAAAATGAAGCGGCATATTTTGAATTTTGAATTGCCTAACATGGACGCCTGTTTGGGTCTGAATAAATCATCTGCAAAACCTTAGGTGGTTCATCACCAATGTGAAAAGCACGGACTCGTTCCTCAATCACTTTATCTGTATTCGTCACCCGCGCAAATTGCCTTTTGTGTTCTGCCCAAGACTCCACAAGGGCTGTTTCTACAAAACGACTAGGATCAGACAAATCTTGATACAAGCCCCACTGAAGTGCACCATCACGCCGACGAATTTGGCTAAGTGCTTGCATCACTTTAGTAAATTCTTCGGCGTTTGCTGGGTCAATACGATACTCTAAAGTAATTAAAACAGGACCATCATTTGGGCAAGGTTCAAAAGCGATGGGTGGCTGATCCCAATGCAGGGACGCTCGCAAGTCCAATTTTTCAGCACAGCGAAGACGATAACGCCTTGTCAACAGGACACACACAATTAATCCTACAGCAGCAGTGGTAAGAGCAGTCGAGATACTTGTATGTTGAGCCAAGGTACCCCACAAAAGACTACCCAACACCATACTTCCTTGGAACACAAGCAATTGTACAGATAAAGCTCTAGCACGCACCCAGCTTGGAACTGCTGTTTGGGCTGTTACAGTCAGACTAACCATCACGCAGAGGGACGAAATGCCCACTAGTAGCATCACTCCCCACACCAGTGGTACAATCCGGAAATATGCTAGCGCTAGCATCATCGCAGCCATTACTAAGGATGCGATCGCCACCAGGCTGTCGATTGAAAATTTCTCTCGTGCTTTGGGTAGAATGAACGCTCCTGCTAAGCCACCAATGCCCCAAAAGCCAAGAACGACACCATATCCCAACGCATCCAGCCCCAACTCTTTACGCCCCAACAGTGGTAGTAGGGCAAACAAGGCACTGGCAAAGAAAATGTAGGCTATTGTCCTAATTAGTACTGACTGAAAGACTGGGGCGTAGCGGATGTAACGTACCCCTGCTTGCATAGCCCCCACAAACCGTTCTGTGGGTAAGGCACTCTTTTCATGCGTACGTTCCCAACGAGCAATCACGAAGATCACGCTCACAAATGAGGCAGCATTTAGCAGGAAAACAACACCCGTTCCTGCTGTGGCGATGATAATCCCTGCTACGGCTGGACCAATTGAGCGAGATAAATTAACAACAATACCACTGAGAGTGACAGCTTGCGGGAGTTCTTCTTTCGATACGAGTTCGGGTGTGACAGCTTGCCAAACAGGCATATTCATCGAACTGCCGATACTCAGGGCAAAGGTCAGCCCTAAGAGTATCCACGGAGTTGTTATGTGAGCTATTGTCAGCACACCTAATAAAGCAGCTACGACTAACATCCAACCCTGTGTCCACAGCAGCATCTTGCGACGATCTACAACATCGGCGAGTGCTCCTGCTGGTAAAGCCAGCAAAAAAAATGGTAAACTAGACGCCGCCTGCATCAGCGCCACTAACAACGGTGAATTGGGTGCAAGAGTTGTCATTAACCATGATGCGCCGACATCGTGCATCCAAGTCCCAATGCTTGACACCGCTGATGCTACCCATAGGGCACGAAACACTGGCTGACGCAGGGGAGTCCACATGGAAAGAGCAACTGCTGATGGTGATGTCATATAGGAAGTATTGACTGGTTAAAAGGCTTTAGACAGCCCAGCTTGTTTCAAAACAGCGATCGCTCGTGTGGCGTGACTTGATAGAACTATCTACCACAAATCGGCGATCTGTAATTGGACTGTACCAGATTTCATGGTCTGGTTTACCTTGTCGTTCAAAGTAACAACCAGCCGATTCGAAAGAATCTTTTTCAACTCAGCAGTAAATGACGCACTCATCTATTAGTTACCGAAATCAACTCTTGCCGATGACTGATTAACTCAAAAGTGATAGAACCCACATAGTCAGAAGGCACAATCCTGTTTAGAAGGATGAGTTCTGGGATCAAATCTCGAAGCTTTTGTGTAAGAACCTCAATTGTAGAAGCTTCAGTGACTAATCCTGGCACGTCTTCACTCGTTGCAACCCAGACTTGTGCATCTTTATCCCAAAATGCTTGAACCTTAAATGTGATTTGTGTCATTATCAAGTGCTCTGTCGAATTGACGACGTAATTTGAGTTTAAAACAAACGTCAAATATCTACCCTACCCTGCTAAACAAAAAAGTTGTTAAATCCTGTAAGATACGTAATCCTCTAAGAGAACCAGAAACGAGGCGAGTTGCAGCAATTGGTTGTCTGAGGAGTCCCATTGCTAAAGGAAATGCCTGCAAAGAACCATCAGCGTGAAATGCATTGCTGAGGTTAGGAATATTGTGATGTGCATCGTCGCTGATGACTCGCAACATTGCTACGGCAATTCCCAACTCACTCAAAAATTCTAATGCTGCATATCCCTCCATGTCTACAACGTCAGCAGCATATGTTTGACCTAATTGAAGTTTTTCACTAGCAGAATAAATCAGGCGATCGCTCGTCAAACCAATACCCGTAAAAACTCTATCTTGTAATTTGTTTTGCACTATCTCCGTTAACGAGCGATCGCACAAAAATTCAGCAGCATTTTTCTTTTCTTCTGCACCAGGAGAAAGGCAACTTCGATACACTACAGCTTTGCCAACACTATATTTGGTTGACAAACTTCCACATAACCCCATCAACAAAACTCTCGGTTGCGGATGATGAGAAAGGTGTCCAGCTTCTAACCATTGTTCTAAATGTTTGGTTAATGCTGAAGAACCCATAGGAATTGGAAAAACAGGCGGTGTGGGAACTGCAAGGCGATTTAATCCTTTGCAAACAGATTTGTACTCTGGTCCAGTAACAACTAAAATGGCATTAACAAGCATTCTCATAATTTTTTGGCGCTATTGCCTACACTGCCATTACAGCCTTGCTTTTCGCCTCTGAGATACCAACTCAGCCGCCAACTGTATCGCTGCTTTCATACTCGTAGCATCAGCAATACCCTTACCCGCAATATCAAACGCCGTCCCGTGATCCGGTGAAGTCCGCACGAAAGGAAGACCAATAGAAGTATTAACTGCTCTATCAAATGCCATCAACTTCACAGGTATTAAACCTTGGTCATGATACAGTGCAAGGTAAGCATCTGCAGCTTGTGACGGCTCAATGTTACCATACCAAGCTTGACCCGGTTTGACCCACATTGTATCTGGTGGAACCGGACCGTCTAATTGTAAATTTGGGCGATTTTTACGTTCTTTCTCAATCCAGGGAATTAACCAATCTTGTTCTTCGTGTCCGAGTTGTCCCTGTTCGCCGCTGTGGGGATTTAAACCAGCGATCGCAATCCTCGCTTTTTGTAAACCAAAATCTTTCTCCAAACACTCCACCAGCAAGTCAAGTTTTTCTGTCATCAACTCTGGTGTTAGTACTAATGGTACTTGACTTAATGGCACATGTGTGCAAGCAAGCAGAGTGCAAAGTGTCCAGTTAGTGTGGGGGGAACGCGCGACAAACAACATTCCCACACGCTTGGCACCCGACTTTTCTGCCAAAAGTTCCGTTTGACCGGGATAATTATATCCTGCTGCTTTCCATGCTGATTTGGCGATTGGACCTGTGACGATACCATCAAATTGATTTGCGAGTGTTTGGGCGATCGCTGTTTCCATATAAGCAAAGCTAGCCGCACCACTTGCTGCATTACCTGTCCCAATCAGAATTTCATCCTGTGTGTACTTGTCTAAAGGCACATCAAAAATTGATAGTTCTTCTGGATCTGCTAAAGGCTGAGAATTTTTGGCTAACTTTAGTTTCGTATAAATCTCTAGTAGTAAATCCCGGCTACCTACGACCGTAGCATCGCAACTTTTGCTAATTTCTGGGTCTGCTAAAGCTTTTAAAATAACTTCTGGTCCAATTCCTGCTGGATCTCCGAGTGTTAATGCTAAGCGTGGGCGGCTTGGCACTGATGTTATATCTTCTTCATGTAATTTGTACATTATTGGCATATTATCCCTTCTCAAGATACACTTCAACTTCGTAGAGAGCAGGAATTTGCTCAAAAGAGACTTGTTTGGTCAATTCTTGAAGCTGAAGCTTATCGAATGCTGCCTTCCAAGCCTCCTGATTCTCCCAATGAGCAACGTTGACAAATTGAAACTGGGCATTTGGATCAAGACTTCGATGCAGTTTTGCATCAATGAAACCTGGCTCATTTTTGATCAACTCAAGCGCCTCAGTCCACATACTGGCAAATTCGTTCTCCTTGCCTTGAGGAACACAGAAGACATTAATTAGCACAATCGGAGACTTCATTTCCAACCTCGAATGATTTCTTAACCTAAGCCAACCCACCTGTGGCGTGAAGTGTATGTCCTGTGATATAAGCCGCCTCATCACTAACTAGGAATGCAACCGCGTTAGCAACATCCTTCGGTTCTGCCAATCGTCCCAGTGGTGCAATTTGTTTCAACTGGGCTTGCTCTTCGGCTGAAACCATCTCACCAAATGATTCAGTGGTGGTTGGTCCCGGCATAATGGCGTTGACGGTAATTCCTCGATTGCCTAATTCTAAAGCTAACGCAAAAGTAAACGCTTCGATCGCAGCTTTGCTACCCGCAATCACAGATAAGTTAGGTTGAGGCTGTACCGTATACGGAGTAGAAAAAGTGACAATGCGCCCACCGTCAGCCATGTGTTTAGCGGCTTCCTGGAGGGCAAAGAAGTTACCCTTGGCATTAAACGTGAAAACAGAATCAAATTCTTCTTCGGTGGTTTCAACGAGTGGTTTTGTAAGTCTGGGCGCTCCTCCGCTGATGACGAGGATGTTCAGTTTACCAAAATGGCTGATCGTCTTCTGGAATAAAGCTCGAATGTCATCCAGTTTGGAAAGATCTGTTTGGAGAGCGATCGCATCTGAACCATTTGCTTTAATAGCTGAGACAACTTCCTCTGCCTTATCTCGATTTCCAGCATAGGTGACAACTACGTTTGCGCGATCGCGTCCGAGTCGTTCAGCAATAGCCCGTCCAATACCACGCGATGAACCAGTCACGATTGCGACTTTCCCTGAAAGAGATGCCATAAATATTGCTTCCTATTTATTACTAAGCATCCGTAGATGCAAAAACCGGAGTTGTATCTGTAAGGCGCTATACCCCTTAACATCTTGTTTGGCTTGCTCGAAATCGAATAGGTTCATGCGCCAGTTTCTCCCAAAATGCAAATCACCTCATAGATGTGAGGTTCAGCGCTGACAATCTCATGCTCCAAGCTTGGGATAGCGTTTTGAAAGTCGGATGTCTGTTGCATTGCCTCTAGTGCTTCTTGTGATTCCCAACGAGCAACTGCAGCAACTTTAGTGCCATCCAAACTCTTGTGAATCCTGGCACAGATAAAGCCAGGTTGTTTACTGACGACTGTTTTATAAATCTCTGCTACTTGATTTGCAGTACTTTGTTGCTTTTCTGGTTTCACCGTGAATAGATTCACCAAGGTTATTTCGGACTCAGAGTTGTTCGTCACGATCCATCCTCAGCGTGAAAGAGTGGTTTGTGCAACTGGAAATTCGATTTCCATACCCCAGTAATTGTTGGCAAACGCAGCAATCTTCTTGGGATCAGTATCAAGACCTTTGGGCGGTAGTTCACGGCGATCGGCAGGTCGAGCCAAACTCTTGATTAGTTGTTCCATTCCAGCTGGGGCGAAGCTATTGAGCACTCGACAAGTCGGACTCGTAACCTTGAAAGCATGCACCGTTCTCCTTGGAATCCAAACCGAGGTGCCTTTAGCAGCACTTACAGTCTGATCGCCAACCCTCATTTCCATTGCTCCATCAATCACGTAAAATCCTTCGTCGTTAAATGGATGAACGTGCGGTGTAGGACCGACACCTTCTGGCATCAATTGTTCCATAAGTGAGTATCGACCGTCTGTTTGCTCACCATCTACAAGCACAATCCAAAGGATGTCTAGAAACCAGTAGGCGGGAGCGCTTTCAGCACTTTGAATGATCGGTGGTAGGCTGAGTGCCTGAGTCAAACTTGGCCCAGACGAAATTGGTTCACTCATAAATTTTTCTCCAAATATTCATAAATAGGCTAGAGCTTACCCTGTGACTGGCTTGCCGTCGATTTGTAAAAGTCAGAACACCTGTAAAACTGTATCAGTGTTCTGCTCCTGTTGACTTGGCAAATCTTGTGAAACTGTTCTAAATTTGCAAAATCTTTTGTCACTCAAAAAAAGTTGTCTCGTTTATCACTAAGGAACAACGAAATCAGGAAACGAAGACTTTTTCTCAGCTACCTAGACTTTCAAAATGAATTGCGATAAGTTTTAGGAGACATTCCTGTCAACTTCCGAAACAGTTTTGAGAAATGGCTGTGGTTTTTGCAGCCAACTTGGAATGCGATTTCCATGATTGGTAGCTGGGTTGTTCGCAACAGTTGCTTGCTTCTTTCTATTCGACGTTGCAGAATGTATTGGTGAGGCGTGCATCCAACGGATTGTTTGAATAATCGCTCGAAGTAATATGGACTCATACCAAGCATCGCCGCGAGAACATTCAACGAGAGATGGGTAGCGAGGTTATCGTTAATGTACTCAATTGTGCGTCTCAATTGGTGAGGTGATAAACCACCACAGTAGTGTTGAATTTTTGGCTCTTTGGCTGAATACTGCTTGAGTACTCTCACGGCTAAAGCATTCGTCAGAGATTCCCAAAAGTATCGACCATTAGGATTTCCCTCTTTTAATTCAGCTTCTAAGGCTAACCCCAGATGCCAAATCTGCGAGTCAAGTCTGCCAGTACAACGGACGAGTTCAGTTTGATTGGTATCATGTAATTGGGCTGCACACTTTGCGATCGCAGCAGGTTTAAGCGTCAGAATCAAAATCTCAACATCGCGATCCCATCTACCGCGAAACCTGAACCCAGCCGGGGCTAGTGTAACACTCCCAACCCCTTTATGAATCTGTTTGAGTTGTCCCTCTTCCCAAGTTTCAAATAAATGCTGCGGACTCAGTTGCAGCGTCAGCAGATGCTCACGAACAATCACTTCAGGCATTTCACAGGCTGACATATAGAGGCGATCGATGTTTAATTCATTTAAGAATTGAAACGAGGTTGTGGCTAGCAATGAAGTTCCTGGGGTGACAGGTAAGGGGACAGCTTTGTTGCTTACAGCATCAATGACTTTGATGTTTCCCTGAATCATGTTTAGAAGCGCCTGAATGAGAAACCAAAATTTCTGATTTCAAGAATACCAGGATCATTAGGTTCTACCCGCAGTTCTGGAGGCAATAAGGACGCGCTTGGGCGATTGCGCAAAGCAAGAGACGCTGCGCCGCGCGTATCGCCAGACCCCACTCAAGGACTTCCAAATAAAAAAATATTCAATCGGAGGCAGACAAGGAGGACGACGACAGGTGTCAGCAACTTTACAATGTTTTACACTAGTCTAATACTTTGGCACCTCTTTCAGGCTCTGGTAAACTTAACTTAATTAAACAATTTGCAAAGGAGAATTGCAGCAATGAGCGGCGAAATGTTAAATGCAGCACTGTTGTCTTTCGGTTTGATCTTTGTAGGCTGGGCTTTAGGCGCTTTGTTGCTGAAAATTCAGGGTGGAGAAGAGGAATCGCTGTAAAAAAGCATCGCGCTAGAGACAAGAGACAACTTTAAAGTCTCTTTGTCTCGTATACGCGCTTTAAAGGCGTGTAAACTTTTGTTTGCATAGTCAAGTCTGATAAGATTTTATTCATAAAAGTTTAAATTTTGTAAAAAGCTCTCATGACATTATTAATAATTGGTGCCACTGGTACCTTAGGGAGACAAGTGGCTCGTCGTGCGATCGATGAGGGTTATAAAGTCCGCTGTCTTGTTCGGAGTGCAAAAAAAGCTACGTTTTTAAAAGAGTGGGGGGCCCAAGTCGTACCAGGAGATTTATGCTACCCTCATACACTGACAGCAGCACTGGAAGGTGTTACAGCAGTTATTGATGCATCAACATCTCGTCCTGCCGATTCTCTTAGTATCAGACAAGTAGATTGGGAAGGCAAAGTCTCTTTGATTCAACAGTCTGTTGCTGCGGGTGTAGAACGTTTTATCTTTTTCTCCATACTGGATGCTGAAAAATATCCAGACGTACCGCTGATGGAGATTAAACGATGTACAGAACTCTTTTTGGCTGAATCTGGTTTAAATTACACCATATTGCGACTGGCTGGCTTCATGCAAGGCTTAATTGGTCAATATGGAATTCCCATATTGGAAGGACAGCCTGTTTGGGTTACAGGAGAGTCGTCTCCCATCGCCTACATGGACACTCAGGATGTTGCTAAATTTGCCATCCGCGCTTTGAAGGTACCAGAAACCGAAAAGCAAACTTTTCCAGTGGTGGGAACTCGTGCTTGGAGTGCGGAGGAAATTATCGCCTTGTGCGAACGCTTATCTGGAAAGGAAGCGCGGATTACACGGATGCCAATTAATTTACTACGTACCGTGCGTCGAGTCATGCGCTTCTTTCAATGGGGATGGAACGTAGCAGACAGACTTGCTTTTACAGAAGTCATCGCCAGTGGGAAACCGCTAAATGCTCCAATGGAGGAAGTTTATCAGGTTTTTGGGTTAGATCAAAACGAAACCGCAACCGTAGAAAGCTACCTGCAAGAGTACTTCAGCCGAATTTTGAAGAAGCTCAAAGAGTTAGACTACCAAAAGATTCAGCCCAAAAAGCAAAAACCAAAAAGATCTCCGTTTAAGAAAACCAACACTCAGTAGCTATCAGTCATAAGTCATGAGTCAATCGTTATGACACAAAGACAAAAGACTAATGACTAAATAGCCCAAAATGTGCAACGATTAACATAATAAAGTGCGTCACCAATAATTGGATATTTCAGTGTGCCCAAAGCAGGCATTATCTACAATGACGTTAAGCCGGTAGCAAGTCGAATCGCTATCGAACTGAAAGAGAGGTTCACCGCTGCAGGTTGGGATATCTGTATCACATCAGCTGTTGGCGGAATATTGGGTTATTCTACTCCGGAAAGTCCCGTATGCCACACTCCAATAGAGGGACTAACACCTCCCGGATTTGATTCAGATATGAAATTTGCGGTGGTGTTAGGGGGAGACGGTACAGTTCTAGCCGCTTCTCGCTTGGTAGCTCCTTGTGGTATCCCGATTTTAACGATCAATACTGGTCACATGGGGTTTTTAACGGAAACTTATCTCAATCAATTACCCCAAGCAATAGAAAAGTTGCTTCTGGGTGATTATGAAATTGAGGAAAGAGCGATGCTTACTATCAAAGTTTTTCGGGAAGATTTTGTCCTGTGGGAAGCTCTGTGCTTAAATGAAATGGTGCTGCATCGAGAACCATTGACCTCTATGTGTCATTTTGAAATAGCAATTGGTCAACATGCAGCAGTAGACATTGCAGCTGACGGTGTGATAGTATCTACGCCGACAGGTTCTACAGCATATTCGTTGAGTGCTGGTGGTCCAGTCGTGACTCCGGGTGTACCCGTACTGCAGCTTGTACCCATTTGTCCTCATTCTCTGGCTTCTAGAGCTTTGGTATTTCCAGATAGTGAACCAGTGAATATCTACCCGGTGAATACTCCTCGACTGGTGATGATTGTGGATGGTAACGGGGGGTGCTATGTTCTGCCAGACGATAGAGTTTATGTAGAGAAGTCACCCTATTGCGCCCGGTTTGTTCGCCTCCAACCGCCAGAATTTTTCCGGATTTTACGAGAAAAACTGGGTTGGGGTTTACCACATATCGCTAAGCCTACTTCTGTAGAATTACCCTAGGGGAATTTGGGATTTTGGATGAGTGAGTGGTTGGTTGTCCAAAAGGACAATCCATCAGTCTGCTCACAAGCAAGGCCAGCTAGATTTTAAATTAGTGATTAAAATGACTGTATCTGTCGATTTGTATGGCGGATACTTGTATGTGCTGAAACATGGTCGGTAGAACGCGTGTCAAGTCAAGATGAATTGATCACCTAAAATCCGTAAACTGCACTTCTACCAACGAAATCAACATCCTAAATCTAAAATCGAACATCCAAAATCAATATGACGCTTGCTCATAACCCTTGTGTATTGCTAATTGAAAGCGATGAAAACCTTGCAAATCAGCTTGCTTTCGATTTAAAAGAAGCTGGTTATGATCCCATCGTGGCTCATGATGGGACAAATGGTATACAATATAGTCGCGATCGCGAACCCGCTTTAGTTGTCATTGACCGAATGCTCGCAGGAGAATCAGGACTCTCGCTGTGTAAAAATTTTAGAACGACTGGTATGCGATCGCCTGTGCTAGTGCTAATGGCACGCGATACAGTAGATGATCGCGTAGCTTGCTTAGATGCTGGAGCTGATGATTACTTTCTCAAGCCTTACCGGGGTGAAGATTTTTTGAACCTGGTTCGCTTATACTTAAAACCTGAAGTCGATACTTCCGAGCAGTTACGTTTTGGTGATCTCGTTTTAGACATAGCAACCCGCCGCGCCATACTTAATGAACGGGCGATTGACTTAACAATGAAGGAATTTGACCTCCTTAAGTATTTGATGGAACATCCCCGTGAGGTATTAACCCGCGAACAAATACTGGAAAATGTTTGGGGTTACGACTTTATGGGCGAGTCGAATGTGATTGAAGTCTATATTCGCTACTTGCGACTCAAAATAGAAGACGAAGGTCAAAAGCGACTCATTCAAACGGTGCGAGGTGTAGGCTATGTATTGAGAGAAACTTGAACACAAGCGGGGAGAGTCGAGAAAGTGGGGGTGAATCACAAAACAAATAGCTAATGACTAAAATTTCTATGATTAATTGGCTAAGTTTGCTATCAATAGTTTTGAGCATTTTGCTAGCGGGCTGTTCTGTTCCTACACCAGCAGTTCCTCCCACTGCTACGCCTAGTTCTCAATCCCAAGCACCAATGTCTTCAGAACAAAAACCATCTAGTAAGAATTTAGGTCAACAACTACCAATTTCAGCTGTAGCAGTTGTTCCCGATGGTACAAAAATTGAGTTAGAAGTCGCACAAACACCCCAACAGCAAGCGATGGGGTTGATGTATCGCCCAACTTTGCCCGACAACCGTGGTATGCTGTTTGAGTTTCCATCACCATTCCAAGCCAGTTTCTGGATGAAGAATGTACCAGTACCACTGGATATGGTTTTTATGTTGGATGGGAAGGTGCAGTACATTGCGACTTCAGCACCTCCTTGCAATACCACCCCTTGTCCTACTTATGGTCCCCAGACACCAATTAATCAAGTTATTGAACTGCGTTCGGGGCGAGCAGCACAGTTAGGCTTGAAGGTTGGCTCTTATGTCAAAATTGAGCCTTTGAAATCAGGGAATATACGGTAATAAAAATTGCTCTCTTGCTCACGGAGTCTTACACTTAGTATTTCTCTTGTCACATTCTTGTAAAGATTTATTACATTTTTCGGCAAAAAATAAATTTAAGAGATTTTTTAAATGGATTTAACTCGCCCACCAAATTATCAAATTGGTGGTCTACAATGAGT
>NZ_QMEB01000048.1:11607-28525 GCF_012912135.1 Brasilonema bromeliae SPC951
AACTCAATACACATTAGACCTCTTGCAAAAGTGAGATTTTACGAGGTTCTGTTAAGAGTTCCCTGTTCAGAGTTCCCTGTTCAGAGTTCCCTGTTCCCTACAACTCCCACGAAGTCTATTCAGAAAAGCCTTATTGTTCCAAGACTAGGTAACTAATTTTATCCTAGACTACAAAAAATCTTCCTTTTGACATACGTGTAAAGAGTAGTCAATAAGGGAATATTAGGCTAAGGAATCTTCCTTACTACAGTTGTAGCTAACTAGAGCACTGAAGTAAAAAAGAGAAAGTCATAAATTCATTTAAATATTGTGTTGCTTAAGACTAAATCAGATACGTAGTATTACTGTCTATTTTTTAATAAAAAAACTTCTTTGAGCAACACCAGACAAACTTTCCTGAGTTATCTATTAACCAAAGGCACAGTGAAAGGAGAATTATTGGCTACTTACAACTAATGAGAAGTGGTGAATTTAAACATAAAACACACACCATGTGAGGAGGTCCAATAGAAAATGTCACCATCAACTTATTCTAGATTTATTAGCTTCTTACAGGAAGATTTGGCAATTTCCACAGCTTCCATTGCAGTTGCTTTGCGTCGTCGTGAGCAAGATCCAGGTCCTTTACCAATGATTCTTTGGCAATATGGTTTAATTACCATAGAACAGTTAGAAAAAATATACGATTGGCTGGAGACAGTATAGGAAGTAATGACCTCGTGTAGGAATGTGGAACTGTGCTTAGATATAGAGCAAGCTTTTTACCGAAAAATTGGGTTTAAAGCCCCGTCCTTCTAGGACGGCTTTTAAATTTGGGAACAAAAACGCCCCCGTTATGCGACAATAAAATATAGCGGTAAGGCGCACATAAAAAAGACGAAGTAGGTCGAGCGGACAACTCCTGAGCCACCAAGCCTGGTAGTATAAATCCTAGATCTTGCACGCCACTTGCTTTATGCCGGGGAACCCTTTCGGCAGTTCCTCCTGGGGAGCCAGTACTGAAGGAGGGTTTCCCTCCGTAGGTATCTGGCGTTGGAAACCCCCAAGACCGGACTGCCTCACCACCGCAGTGGCTCACAAATGTGGGAGTAAAAGTAAGAAATTAAATAAACCTTTTCAAAAGTGGTCGGGCAGTCCGTTTACGCTTGTGGACGTATCCAAACGGGGATCTTGAATGCTTGCATTTGGGTATCTAGAGAGGACGGTTGTTCGCGCAGCGTGCCCGTTCGCCGTAAGGCGTGCCGCAGGCATAGGGCTTAGCAAGAATCCTCAGCATGACGGCCCAGGAGTGTCAATTGTCAAGCATAGCGAGTTTATAATTCAACTCGCTTTTTTGATTGTAGAGTTCTGAGTTCTTCTTTTAACTCACATTTGTTTAAGATTGCGGAGTCGCTGTAGCCACCATCAGCCCCCAAATGATATCGAAACGAACTCTAGTTGCACGGCGAATCGTAAAATTTGTAGCTGCAAGAAAGTGATTAAACTCGTCTTGGGTATAACATTGTTTATAAGCTGGGTCAAATAACTTTAATACAATATCACCAATTTTCCAAAAAAAATAATCTTTGCACCAATCCAGAATGACAACTTTGCCCTCAGGTTTCAAGACACGTTTCATTTCCCTTAATGCAGCCAATGGATCGTCAAAGTAATGGAACGAATTGGCAGATATAACAACATCAAAACTGTTACTAGCAAATGGTAGCGCTAACGCACTCGCGGTTTGAAACGAGACTTGAGAATAAATGTTACATTTGTGTTTGGCAATCTCCAGCATCTTCTCTGAAATGTCTACTCCAACAATCTCTTGCGTTGGATATTCACTCAGTAGCAGTCGTTCAAACTCACCGGTGCCACAAGCAACATCAAGTACAGTATCCAGTGGTGAGATTTGCGCCCAGTTCTTAAGAAAAGATAGTGTCTTGGAGATGTAGCTTTTCCAACGTTGATCATACACAGATGACATCTGATCATATTGCTGACGAACTCTTGTTTCTGTCATTTTGTGCTTCCTGTGATCATGACTTATAACTATTGCCCAAACACACGAGTTGCTGCTACCACAGATGAAAAATCTAGGTTTTAAGAGTTAAGTAAAAGGTAAAGCGAGTATCGGGAGTTGGGATTTCAGAAAATACTGACCAAATCTCGACTCGCTACTCAAGATTTCCTACTTTTGATAGTTGCCTTCATAACTGATAAGGTCACGAGGTTCGTCAAAGCGCGAAAGTAAATCCCTTGCTTGATTATTCAGAAGCAGCAATATGCTTACTTTTGAGATGATTCAGCGACCAACGATGGTCAATCTCAAAAGACGATTGGCAAACTTGTTCCAAATGCTTTTGTTGTACAGCCGCTTTACGCAGGGTAATAATGAGCTGATTTACCTGATGCCGCAAATTCGGATTATTGCTAACCGCTATCATAGTTTGTCTCTCTAACAGTTGCAGTATAAGTTCGTAGTGAACAGGTGAAGGCAGAGGAATTTGCTCCATGAAATTAATATTTGATTTCAGATTTTGGACAACTCAGAAGTTGCTTGTCATTAAATGAATTGTTACACAAGCATCAACGAATTGCCTAAAGCGAGACCTAAAGCTAGAATTATTCATGGGCTAAAGGTTTACCAAAGAGGTTGGCGATCGCTTCCTCTGGATCTGGGTGTTTGACTAAAGACTCTCCAATCAGAACAGCTGATGCTCCTGCTTGTTGTACTAAAGTCAGATCATCGCAGTTATGTAATCCTGACTCACTCACAACCACAATATTCTTTTGCTGTAATTCCTTACCCCTTGCTGCTAAGAGTTGGCAAGTGGTTTGTATATCAACAGAGAAATCTTCCAAGTTGCGATTATTTATACCTACCAGTGAGACACCATCTATGGTTAACACGCGATCAAGTTCTGCTAAACTATGAACTTCAATCAATGCCGCCATTTTGAGAGCTTTGGCAATTTTAACGAAGTACTGCAAATCTTGATCGCTGAGTACAGCCGCAATCAATAATACCGCATCTGCACCTCGAACACGCGCCATGTACATTTGGTAAGGATATATAACAAAATCCTTGCATAATAAAGGTAAATCTACTTGAGCGCGTATTTGAGCTAAATTTTCAAAGCTACCAGAGAAAAACTTTTCATCCGTAAGTACCGAAATACAGCTAGCACCCGCTTTTTGATACTTTAAGGCAATCTCCACCGGATGAAAATCTTCTCGTAAAACTCCTTTACTGGGAGACGCTTTTTTAACTTCAGCAATCAATGCTGGCTTTGTTTTGCCTTGTTGCAATGCTGCTACAAAATCACGGGATAGAGGTGCTTCCAGTACCTGACGCTGCAACTCCTGCAAAGAAAGCTTTTCCCGCATTCGCTCAACTTCTTCTTCTTTATGCCAAACAATTTCTTCTAAAATGTTGTTTGGTTCGGCATCAGACATCACGGTTTGATACTGCACTGTGGATACAGCAATAGCTGGGTTAGGTCTACGGCGACGGATTTGCATAATTAGTCATTAGTCATTAGTCATTAATCATTAGTCATTAGTCATTAATCATGAGTGATATCAATTCCGTTTGCAATGGCTATGGCTGACGCCACGGGGCTGCTATAACGCGACGCACTCACGTACAAAATGATTGCTCTGTTCTCTTCTGTTCTCTTCCTCTGCGTCCTCTGCGCCTCTGCGGTTTTTTTTCATCATTGAAATTCCATTTGTCAAGTACAAAGGACACAGAAAATCGCAGATCTGCCAAATCATGATTGTACAGTGCGGGCATCTTACTCGTGTACCGCACCGAGCAAGATACTCCCCAAAGGACAAATGACTAACTAGCAATTGCTCGTTTGTAAGCTTCGTCCAGCACTTCAGAAAGTGTTGGATGGGCGTGAACCAAATGAGCAAGGGTGTGGACAGATTGGCGGTTGGCGATCGCCGCTGACGCTTCATGAATTAAGTCTGAAGCATGTATCCCAAAGATATGAACGCCCAAAACAACGCCTGTGTCTTTGCGATAAATGACTTTTGCCATTCCGTCTGCTTCACCTTCTGCCAAAGCTTTAGAGTTTCCTTTGAAGTAACTTTTTGCCGTCGCGACTTCAAAGCCCTCAGCACTACCTTTTTCCTTCGCTGCGCCTTCCGTCATACCCACATAACTGATTTCTGGATGAGTAAATGCTGCTGCAGGGATACTGTGATAGTCTACTTCCTTGTGCCGCCCACAGATATTTTCTACTGCGATGATACCTTGAGCAGAAGCCGCGTGTGCTAACATCATCTTGCCGTTAGCGTCACCAATCGCCCAAAGATGAGGGACGACTTCACCTGCAGATAGAACCGCCATGCTGTCGTTGACTGGGATAAAGTTTCGACGGTCAAGTTCTACACCAACAGATTCTAAACCCAGGTTCTGCGTCGCTGGAATCCTTCCTGTTGCAACCAGACATGCATCGACTTCCAGCACCTCCACGTCTTCTTTAGTTTTGAAGTTCGCTAATTCAATGACGACAGGTGAACCAGGAGTGACTTTTTTGGCGTATATCCCCACATGAGTTTCAATATCACGCCCAGTGATGAGAACCCGTTCAGCAAGTTTAGCAATATCGCGGTCAAATCCTGGCATCAACTGGTCTAGGGCTTCTATCATCGTGATTTCACTGCCCAAAGCTGAGTAAACATCGGAAAATTCTAAGCCGATGTAACCACTGCCAACAATTGCTACCCAATCTGGGAGTGATTCTAGTTTCACGCCTTGGTCGCTAGTAAACACAGTTTTGCCATCAACTTCAATCCCTGGAGGAACGAAGGGTACCGAACCAGGGGAAAGAATAATATCTTTTGCTGTAATGGTTTTTTCGCCGCTGTCTGTGGTTACAGAGACTTTTTGTGTCCCTGCTATCTTACCCCAACCTCGGATGATATCGACTCCCAAGCGTTTGAGGCTATTGGTTAAATCGCCTTGTATTTTGGATACGAGATTGTTTGCATGGTTGGCGATCGCTTCTCGATCAAATTCCACACTTCCCAGTTGAATTCCCAGCGACTTGAGATGATGGGCATCTCTTAACTCTCGCACACGTCCAGATGCCGCCAGCAGTGCTTTAGATGGAATGCAGCCTCGGTTGACACAAGTTCCTCCCATATCAGCTGCTTCGATAATGGCTGTTTTCAAACCACAGCTAACGGCGTGTAAGGCAGCCCCATGTCCGCCTACTCCAGCGCCTACAATGACTAAATCGTAATCAAATTCATGACTCACGTTAGTTTCCCCGTGTGCTTCCGCCTATTTATTCTGAGATTGACCAAGCAATCAGTGCAAGTTTCTTAATTTTAGGCTGTTGTCATCTCAAATTTCTGATTTCTGTTAATTCAACTCGGGGATTTGACATCCTCACCGCCCTAGAAGTGCGGTGATTCCTCACCACGCCAGCAACCTACTCGTGGTAGGATAACTGGTCGCTGAATGGGGTTGACGCTTCATTGAGAACAGCCTGGAACCAGGTCTTACACTCTCTCCACATCCGTTTTGAGTCTCGGAATGCCCTTCCGCGACTAACCGACAATTGAACTATTGAATTTTGTCTTTTTCCTTTGGGTTGGATTTATGTTTACTACCATTGCCCATCAGTCTTTCTCTACGCCTGCTCTCATCGTAGCTGTTTCAACGCGTCTTGAGCCTAGAGGGGGATTGCTAATTCCTTTGTATATTTTAGCGCAAAAGCCGCCCTAGAAGTGCGGGGCTTGTATCCCATTATTTTTGGTCACGCGATATTGCTTAAATTTCACCCATCCAATCACAGGTGATAGTCTTTGTGCTTTCATTTGCAAGATCTAGAATTCAACCAAGAACCATAAGGTGTCGTGGTAGGTACTTGGGCGACCAAAATCACATCGCCATTACTATCCACCACCCACCCCTGTGCTTCTACAATCTCATTCGGTGGATATTTGACATCTTTATTGTTTTGTGCATCTTTTCTACTTCTCTGTCTTTGTGTCTCTCTGCTTGAAGTACCCAAAGGATTATTTGCATCCTCTCCCAAAGACACCCAATCTACCTGTACATTATTGCTTCTAAGAACTTCCCTAGGGTTAGATGGTATGCCACCGCGTCCGGTGATGATGAATTCACTTTGATTTCGCGCGACACTTGCATCACATCCTTGTGCCAATCTTGGTTCCTTTAGTTCCACGGGCAAGTTGATTAATCCACGTTTGACATCAACCTCGGGTGTATTGATATTTACTACGCCGTTTAAAGTCGGATTAGTTTGAGAAATTGCCGTGATATCGTTTGTGAGTAGGTTTTGCGGGTCTAGTTTGATTGGATCATTAGTTCCCAATTGTCTTGTTAAGTCTTCTCGACTACGCGCTGCTATGCCAAAAATACCAGTAGCATTGATTTGAACTCTGCCGCCAGAACCTGTGAAAGCATTGGCTGTGATGTCGCTGTTTTCTTTTGGTTTGGCGACGATGAAGCCCGACGGAGCATTGATAAAGATATTACCGCCATCGCCAATAGCCTGCGCCTTGCCTGCATTCGTGGATATTTGACTGTTACGGCGTAGCAATAATAAGTCTCCCACTTCTAGGTTAATATTTCCGCCTTGACCTGAGTTCGTTTCAGATGTGAGTTTTCCTTGGTTGTCCAGAAGGATAGAGCGAGCAGAGATATTGAGTTCGCCTGCTTTTCCTAGGTTGATTGTATCTCCTAAGTAGATTACATTCTCTGGCAGCTTTGGCAATTGACTGCTCACGTTTACTGCAGCCTCGTTTCGGACAAGAAGTTTCTCTGTGACGATTATCACTTTTCCAGCATCTCCGGTACCTAAAGCCCTAGTTAACAAGCTGCTGGGAAAACCTTTTGCTGAAGTTCCAATTAGCTCTACGGACTCGGAGGCATTTATGTTCAAATTCCCTCCTTTTCCTGTTGCTGGTGTAAATTGTGATTGCCGTGTATTTCCACTAGATTCTGCTGAGATCTCTGCCCCATCTTGGATAAGCAGCCTGCCAGTGTTGATATTTACGTCACCCGCCTTTCCGCTTGCGAAGGTTGTACTAGACAATGCACTAGGGATAGTAGTATTTGCTATGGTACCAATCACCTGCACAGACTTGGAGGCGTTCACAGTCAAATTTCCCCCTGCACCCTCACCCATTGTGATAGTTAATAATCGTGCGCCATCCCGAACAATTAATTTATCAGTGGTAATCGTTAAATCTCCGCCATCTTTGACACCATTAGTTATATTTATCAATCCCACATTACCAATGAGTTCCACAGACTTGCCTTGCAGTTGGATGTTACCACTGCCATCTTTGCCACTAGCATCTATAATAGATGCAATTTGAGAACCATTAACTGTTCGCTGGATGAGTTGGATGTTCTGAAAATTCTGGACACCCTCATATCCCAAACTCCAACCTTGGTTTGTTGGGTTCAGACTGACCAAACTATTGGCAGCAACACTTCCTAGCTCAATTCTTCCCCTTGCTGCCGTTAGATTTCCGCCCTCTAATATCACATCACCGCCTACAATTGCCAAGGTTTTATCTGGCTGTACCTGTAAGCCAACGGGGTAACGGGCGATATTAGTTGCGCCATCCGGACTTGCTTGGGATTGATTGCGGATGGGTGCTGCAGTTGCTCCAAATTGTAAGCCAATAGGAACACTGACTGTCAGCAGAGGTGTGGTTTGAGGATCTGTGGCACTAAACTTGGTACCATCGGCAAAGTTAAGACTACTTGCCGTACTCGCTATAAATGAACCGCCAATATTCAAAGAAGCATTCGGACCAAAAATAATTCTGTTGGGATTTATTAGAAACAGGTTGGCTGTGCCGTTAGCTTTAAGAATGCCATCAATATTAGAGATAGACTTACCTGTTACCCGGCTAATGATGTTCTGAATATCTGTAGCATTTTGAAAGTAAGCTGTAGTCCCAGTAGGTACAGAAAATTGCTCAAAACTGTGGAATAGATTGCTTCCTGCTTGAGTTCCACCTTCAATAATTTTGATGTTGTTCTGCGTTATAACGCGAGAGTTATTAGGTAGAGTCGTATCTGGGGTGATTTGGGCAGTAACACAGTTAGCATAGAAAGCTATTGCACCACCTACTGCAACTCCTAATCCTTTAATCCAGCCTACAAGAGTATTCATCCCAGATATTACAACCCCCAAGCAAACTAGCTATGACTAAGCAACAGTTACGTTGCACTTAATATTCGCTAGATTACACGACTTTGGTGACCTGTGTCTTCCTTTTTACCAAAGATTAGCTAGGAGCGTTGCTGAATTTGGATATGAAATGCGGTCTTGTAATGTTGTGAGTGCTCTTCCATCACTTTCATGAGAGTGCTAGAAGAGCCTTAAGTAAAGCAACAAAATTAAACGTTAAATGCTTCAAACCAACTTTTTTACCTATTTTCTTCGTTGTATCTTACGTTTTTTAAGGTTGACCTGACTTGAAAATAGGGAACACAAAACAGGAAACAGGACACAGGTCTTTTCATGTATCCTGTTTCAACCATTAATGACGGCAAATCAACATAATAATTCGGGTGCAGTGTACTAGCATTTACAACACAAACATCCAGGTCTAGTGCAGCATTGTGCTATGACTAACTGCTGACCTGGAATGGCTTTTAAAAAATCCTGAGTTTGGTTATTTTCGAGGAATTGACTAAAAGTATCACTATGTGAAAGTTTTCTATCGGAATTAAATAGAAACAGATTGGCGGTGCCGTTAGTTTGAAATGTGCCATCAATATTCAAAATATTAAAAAATGACTTGCCCGTCACCCAACTGATATTGTGAAGATCAGCAGCGTTATTGAAGTAAGTCGTTATACCAGTGGGCACAGAAAACTGTTTCACAGAATTGAATAGGTTCGCTTTGCAATTTGCTCTACCGTTAACCTGGTTAATAGTGTGGTTATTGATCGGTTTGGATTTAACTACGGAATTTTCACCTACTGGAGTGCCATTGCTTCTCATCTCACTCAGAGCATAATTTCCACCAAAGACAAGTACCCCACCAATTGCTAAAACACTCGCTAGCCCTAATTTCCAGCAATTACCGCTTCGGCTTTGAGACATTTTTGCTGACCTCAAATGTATGCATTACACACCCCACTTACCTGCAATTTATATTGCAGGCTAAGTAGAAGTGCTCTTTATAAGTAGACTACATTAACGTCAGTAATCCGCTTTACACTCCTTAGCAAAACTTAATGAATAGTGATATTGTCAATTGAATTGCTGAAAAGCTAGCTAATTAAGAATGAGAACGAAATTTCATGAAATTGATAGGAAAATGGACTTTTTGAGGTGATTTGATTCATTGTACTCTTAATAAGTTGAGATGATAGTAAATAAACCACGGGGGTAGGGGCAAAGGCTAGCCTTTGCCCCTACGAAAATCTGCGTTTTGCTCTTTATCAAAGCTTAATGGCTAGCAGTACTGTCAATTCAACTGCTGAAAAGGCAGGTTGTACTAAGAATGACGATCAAATTTCAAGAAATTTCTAACCTAAGAATCATTTGGCTAGTGTAACTTGATGAATTGTCTTCTTAAGAAGTTGAAACTATAGCTATTAAATTGATTAAATGGACAATACCGTAACGGCTTACTAGCAACTACAACAAAAAAACGGTGGTTCACACCCGCAGCAGTCTACTCTCACTCGCTCCTCACTCTTAACTAACTGGTTACTAATACCATCCTGAAATGGGATTTTAGTTAGATCGAGTATGCACTCAAATTGATACGTTTTGTTGCCTGTTATGCCATATTTTTGAAATACCTCGCCTAACTTCGAGTTATTCACAGCATTCCTCAGTTCCTCATGAATCTCGTTTTTGAACTGTTCCATTTGTTCAGAAGTCATAACTATTTTCTCCTTGCAAGCTAGTAGATTGATAAACGGAATATTGCACTAATGACAGTACGTCGTACTATCCATTAACAGATAGCTAATATCCAAAAGGAAAGTCGTTAACACTAAACGCGTTTGCGCTTTCGGTTTACCGTCTTCCTTCTACTCCTTAATAGGTGCTAGTGAAATTAACTTATGCACTTTTAAAATAAAAATTTGAAACGACCTTTCCCCTTTACGTCTAAATAGGTGGTCGTCAGAAAACAGAAAATACTTATTTTTCTCCGAAAGAACTCGCAGCATATTCATTCGAGTCATACGTTTATCTTTCCTTGTGGTGCGATCGCGCAAAGCAAGAGACGCAATCATGCGTATCGCCATATTCCTCTTCCTTAAGAAGCCACAGTCGGCTGGTCTTTAATGACTTGCTCGCTACACGACTGCTATATCTTTTAAAGTACTGAACTTCTATCTGGCTATGCCTTGCTTTGGATACAACAACGACAAGACCAGTAAAAGCGATCGCAATCGCCAAAAAACTCAACCCTTCTGGTGTCTGAGTCATAAGCTGGTGTGTACTGGGAACTTTCACCTATTACTATCGTCAATTGACACCAATGCAGGTCTATAGCATTTTGCGATATCGCACACAGAGGAGAGGAGCTTGCACAAGATTAACCCTATTGTTTTAGTGTTTATTTACGCGGTCATTCATAAACTCAGGAGTCAGAGCCAAGAAGCATATATGATCCATAACTAACAAGTCCGGCAGGTGGAAACTGATGTCATTCTTGGCGAACATTTCTGATTTTTATTTTAAGAAAATAGCTATTGAGAATGTGTTGGTTGAGTCAGAAGTTGGTAACTGTTGGATTGGGTTGAGTTTGGCAGCCGAGTGTGGATTCATGCATTTGTCATATACCAGGGATGATCTGTATCGCTGGGGTTCCCGCTTGCTTCCCCGAAGTGCTTCGGGCTTAGGGGGTAGGACGTTCGTCGCGATCAATGCGCCCAAAAGGAGCCGCCCAAAGGGCGATCGCAGTTGGGTAGACAGGGACAATAATTTCCACAATTCCAACTTTTTGATTTGAGTGGTGACTTTTTCGCCAACAATATTAGGCAAAATGAGTAATACCCAATGGAGCTGCAATCTTATGGACTTGTATGGAGATGCCTTAAACATCCTCAAGGAAACGAGTCGGACTTTCTACATTCCAATCATCAAGTTACCACTGGGCTTGCAAGAAGCAGTCGCATCAGCGTACTTGTGTTTGCGAGCCATTGATGAAATTGAGGATCATCCAGAACTAGATAACTTTACTAAGGCAAAGCTGTTACGAACAATTAGCTTGACATTACAGGCAGGGGGTGATGGCTTTGCCATCGATGCTTTCTACAAAGGATTTCACTCACATGAACATCTCCTACCCGAAGTTTCTGTGCGGATTCGAGAATGGGCAATTCTTGCACCTGCAACCATTGCTCCTCGGATTTGGGATGCGACTGCGGCAATGGCAGATAGAATGGCTTACTGGGCCCAAAACGATTGGAAAATCCGTACCGAGTCCGATTTAGATCGTTACACGTTTGGAGTTGCTGGTGCCGTTGGCTTGATGCTCTCAGATTTATGGGCTTGGTACGATGGGACACAGACAAACCGTATTCATGCAATTGGGTTTGGTCGTGGTTTACAGGCTGTGAATATCATCCGGAACCACACTGAGGACTTAGTGCGTGGAGTGAACTTTTTTCCAGAGGGGTGGAGTGCGGAAGATTTGCATCATTATGCCCGTCGCAATTTGACGCTAGCAGATGCATACATTAGCGCTCTTCCTGCTGGTCCCGCTTTGGACTTTTGTCAAATTCCCTTAACCTTAGCTTATGGCACCCTGGATGCTCTTGCCAACGGCAAAAGTAAACTCAGCCGCAGTGATGTTCTTGCACTACTGGAGCAATTTACTAACACCAGTAAATAAAACACCTGTTGTCAAGCTTTTCCATTATGGGAAAGTCCCACGCGTGTTCACATCCACCCATACCTCAATAAACTATCAACTATGTTTATTTAGGTCTGACTAAGCGTCCACAGGTTTTACTCAACACTGCTCCTCGCACTTACTCACACACCTTAACCCGCATTGCACGACTGTATATTTACGGAAAGTTGTGCAGCGTCTAGAACAAGCGAACAACTGTTCTTAATAGGACTAGAAATACCAAACTTTGCAAAATTATTTTTTCTTATAGACCTCTGGATGATATTCAAAGATATACTCAGCCACAGTAATGTTTTTGCATTCATTGCATGATTGAGTACTCAGTTTTTCTGATAATTTCGACTGCTGCAGACTATATAAAACCTTGCAATTGACTCTATTGCCTTGCTTAAAAAAAGGAGAAATATTTCGTGAAAAAAACCCTTTTTCTTAATCCTCCTTCCTTTGATGGATTTGACGGTGGTGCTGGTTCCCGATACCAAGCCAAGCGCGAAATTACCTCCTTCTGGTACCCCACATGGCTAGCGCAGCCCGCCGCACTTGTCCCTGGAAGTAAGCTTGTAGATGCTCCTCCACATAATCAGACTGTGGAAGATGTGCTGAAAATTGCTAAAGATTACGAACTGATTATCATGCACACCAGCACACCCTCGCTGGCAAATGATGTGACGTGTGCTCTTGCAATGAAAGAACAAAACCCCAATGTACAAATTGGTTTTGTTGGGGCGCACGTCGCTGTCTTACCAGAGGAAACGCTGCGCGAGAACTCAGTTATAAACTTTGTGTGTCGCAACGAATTCGACTACACGTGTCAGGAATTAGCAGAAGGCAAACCTTGGGATCAAATTAAGGGACTCAGCTACCGAGACAAAAACGGACAACTACATCACAACGCAGAACGTGATTTAATCCACGATTGGGATGCCATGCCCAGCGTACTACCAGTTTATGGACGTGATTTAGATATTACGAAATATTTCATAGGATATTTACTGCATCCTTACGTTTCATTTTACACGGGTCGTGGTTGTCCTGCTAAATGCAGTTTCTGCCTCTGGCCTCAAACAATTGGGGGTCACCAGTACCGTACCAAAAGTCCAGAAGCAGTTGGGCGAGAAATGGAAGAAGCCAAAGCCATCTTTGGTGACAAGGTGCAGGAATATATGTTTGATGATGACACCTTCACAATTGATAAGCAGCGGGCGATCGCCATCAGCCAACACATGAAACGCCTCAAGCTCACTTGGAGCTGTAACGCCCGCGCTAACCTAGACTACGACACTCTCAAGCAACTGCGTGACAACGGCTTACGCCTATTGCTGGTAGGATTTGAATCAGGTAACCAGCAAGTTTTAGACGGGATCAAGAAAGGAATTAAGTTAGAGGTGGCGCGGAAGTTTATGGAGAATTGCCATAAACTCGGCATTACCGTACACGGCACATTCATCATCGGCTTGCCAAACGAAAGTCAACAGACAATTGAAGAAACAATTCGTTTTGCTTGCGATGTCAGTCCTCATACCATCCAAGTTTCCATCGCCGCCCCTTATCCTGGGACGGAACTTTATCAACAAGCTCAGACTAACGGTTGGTTTAGTGATAATTCCTTAGTTGCTTCATCTGGCATTCAAATGTCTACACTGCAATATCCGAACCTCTCCAGCGCCCAAATTGAGGATGCAGTCGAGCAGATGTATCGTCGCTTCTACTTTCGACCGAAAGCCATCATCCCAATTGTCGGTGAAATGCTAACCAATCCCCAAATGCTAGTTCGTCGCTTGCGTGAGGGACGCGAGTTTTTCTCTTATCTCAAAGAGCGTCATACACAGGCGGCTGCTAAAGAGCAATCAGTCGTAAGTAGGTAGTGAACGGTAGAACAATTAGCAACCAACAACTGACAACTAACAAATAAATTGTTGCCACATGAAACTTGGAAGCGAAGAACACAAAGAGCTTTTTTGCCGTAGCTTCATCAAAAGCCACTTAGAGTTTGAGCCAGAAAAACTGCCTTGGCCCGTTCTCGATAGCGTAGCTCTAGAACGTCTACACGGCATTCCCTTTTGGAGAGAAGCCCTCAGTACAGAGCGACAGGCTGGGGCGATGGTCAGTACCTTTGCCGCGACAATTAGTGATCCCCTGTTGCGAGAGGCGATCGCCCTTCAAGCTTTGGAGGAAACCCGCCACTCGCGACTCATTGAGTGTTTGATCAATCATTACAATATTCAAATTTCTCAACCTCCAGAGCCTGTCCTCCCTAGCAATATCAAAACTGCTTTCATTGACTTTGGCTTTGGGGAATGCCTCGATTCTTTCTTAGCCTTTGGACTGTTTAAAATTGCCCGCCAAGCTAACTATTTGCCGGAACCATTGTTCGACATCTTTGATCCAATTCTTCATGAAGAAGCGCGGCATATTATGTTCTTTGTGAATTGGGTCACTTACCAACAAATTCAAGAGGGTCGTACGGCGAATTGGTTACGCGGGGTTGATGCTCTATGGCATTACCGGAGAGCGCTGCAAGATAAAATCAAAGCTTTTAGTGGGTCAGAAGAAGACAAACAGGAGGGTTTTACTGCCACCGCCGCTGGTAACTTTATGGATAATTTGACCCCCGAACTGTTTTTGTCTACTTGCCTTCAGGAAAACGCCAAACGGATGAGCGTCTTTGATCAACAGCTCCTTCAGCCGCAACTGTTGCCTACACTTGCCAAAATCGCCTTACGCATTATCAGACTGATGCCTCAGCAACAGTCCAACTCAGCCGCCCAGTTCTCCGAACAATAAACCAGAACTTATGCAGGCTCAGAAATTCGCCATTATCAACGGTGATGACTTCGGCTTTTCACATGGCGTCAATCAAGCAATTATCAAAGCGCACAAAGAAGGAGTACTGACGAGTACCAGCTTAATGGTTACAGGTGAGGCATTTGATGAAGCGGTTGATTTAGCACACGCTCACCCCACCCTAGCAGTTGGTTTGCACTTGGTTCTGGTGTGTGGTCGAGCTGCGCTACCACCCTCGCAAATTCCTCACTTGGTTGACTCTACAGGTAACTTTCCATACAGTGCGCCGATAAGTGGGTTGCGCTACCAGTTCATTCAGGCAACTCATGAGGAATTGCGGCAAGAAATCCGCGCTCAATTAGAAAAATTTCGCTCCTCTGGGTTGCGCCTTTCCCATGTAGATGGGCATTTGCATATGCACGTCCATCCGGTGGTACTGCGTATCCTAGTTGACCTAGCCGATGAATTCGGCATTCGGGTTATCCGTCTTCCTTGTGAGGAACTGGGGATGAGCCTGCGGCTTGACCGTCGGAACTTACTGACTAAACTGGTTTGGGCGGGTGTATTTGGTGGACTGCGCCGCTACGGTGAGGGGTTGCTGAAATCAAAGGGGATTGGCTTTGCTGAGCGCGTTTACGGGTTGCTTCAAACTGGTTCTGTGACTGAGGAATACTTGCTTGGTCTCATACCCCAAATTGAGGCAAACCTAGTAGAGATTTATTGTCATCCAGCGGTCGCTATAGCTGGCGAACCGCTGAATGGTCCATTAGGGGCAGGTGAAGCTGAACTCGCGGCTACCTTGAGTGAGCAAGTGAGTGAAATGCTGGCGGCTTCGGGATTTGAATTGACGAATTTTGAGCAACAAAGAACTCAACCCCTGACGTACTAGGTTGTTCGTATCCTTTGCAAGACAATAAAGCTTAAAAAGAGAATGATCCCAATGGTCGTCATAAGTATTTGTACCAAGGTCATATTTTGTAGTCTCATTGCCAACACGTTGCAAATCAAAGCAATTGACCAAAGAGTAAGCGCGGCATGGCGTTGAGACAAGCCCCAAGCTAACAAGCGGTGGTGCAAGTGGTCTTTCCCAGGTGTGCTAAGAGGGTTTTTCCCCGCCATCAAGCGTCGGATAAACACTTGAGTGGTATCGAGTACTGGCAACAGCAAAAACAGAACTGGTGCGACCAGAGAGACAGCCGTGGGTCCTTGGAGATTACCTAAAATACTAGTAGCAGCTAGCACATAACCAAAAAAGTACGCTCCGGCATCACCCATAATAATGCGCGAAGGGTGGAAGTTGTGGCGCAAGAAGCCCAACGCCGCACCTGCCAATGCTGCTAGAACTAACGTCGCTGCCGCACGGTTGGGAACCTGAGCTGAAACAGCTAATAAACTTATAGCGGTGATAAAGCTTACTCCTCCCGCCAAACCGTCCATGCCATCCATTAAGTTGATGGCATTAGTGATTCCTACTACCCATATCACTGTAATAATTACTGATAGTGTAGAGTCGATGGGAGTCCCAAAAGAGAATTCAATGGTAATACGATTAGCAACCAGCAACAGAGCCGTGAGTATCTGAATTAACAATCGAACCAGAGGGGGTAAGCCAAATTGGTCATCAATAAAGCCCACAAGAACCAGTATCGAACCCCCTAGAAGAATCGTCTGTACCTCAGCCAGTACTCTTTCGAGTTCAATAGGTCGTAAGAGACTGGCTAATACCACGGCAGCAATCACTCCTGCATAAATAGCTAGACCTCCTGCATTAGGCAAAGGTTCTCGGTTCAGCCGTCGCGCATTCGGTTGGTCAGCCCAACCTACTCGCAGGGCAAACTTGCGGACTGCTGGAATCAAACGCCAAGTGACGGTACCAGCTAAAAGAAATGTAAATACTACCGCTAACCAGCCGGAACCGCTAGGGTCAGCAATACCGAGGGAACGAAGGGAGCTGTATATGTTCATCTCCCGATTTAACCATTAGTGTTAGTGTCGATAAGCATCAACTGTATGTTAGTGAATTTTTTCCTAACTATCTGTAACTTCATAAGAAGTTGCTTCTAATATAGAGTCATTCTGTGAGGATAAAGTGTCGGAGTAAGGGCATAACACCTTACGTCTTTTGATTAGAGTGGGGTGTGGAGTAGAAAGATTATTTTTTATTTTGTCTTTTGAAATTAAAATTGTCACTGGTCTGACACCCTGAACTTCAACGACTCCCTTCGGTGCGACAAGATGACCAAAGCGAAGGGTGTAGGGG
>NZ_QMEB01000049.1:0-8882 GCF_012912135.1 Brasilonema bromeliae SPC951
CAATGATTGACTAAACCAAAATAATATGCAAGTTAAAAGCGTAACAGCTTATCAAGTCCGCTTGTTTAGTTATCCTATCCGCAAAACCTCACCCCCATCCCCTCTCCTTCCTCTCCTTATTAAGGAGAGGGGTGCCCGACAGGGCGGGGTGAGGTGATACGCGTGAAGGCAGTGGAGTATCAATCTACACAGAAGCCCTCAACTGTTCCTCAGAAACCCAAGCACCGTGGAACCCATAAGGTACACGCTGAGGAATAATTACTCGTGCTATTGGTTCACCTGTCATATCCTGCGCATTAACTATCACGAGTTCAGAAGTATCTTCTGCGGTGTCGTGAACAAAAGTCATAAGCCAACCGTCATCCTCTGCTTTTGCATTAGGACGTGGTGCAAAGACAGGTTCACCACCATAACGTCCTTTTCCAAATTCGTGGGTTTGCGATTGCCCAGTGTTGAAGTCGTACTTAATAATACTATTGAACACAGGTTGACCCTTTGCTAGTTTGCCAGTGTATCCGTATCGTGTTTTTTGTCCCAACCAATTCTCATTGACACGGGGAAATTCACAAGGGACATCATCTAGCATTTCCTCACTCACCTTGCCCGTACTCAGATTAAACCGCCACCGATACAAACGGGGGATATCTGCTTCCGGATCAGGTTGTGAGTCTTTTGAACCCAATACATTCGTAGAATTCATGCGACAAGCAATCAACACCACCTCGTCACCCTCCTCGTAAGCATTGAGGGTGTGGAAGACATAGCAAGCGGGACTCTCAAACCAGCGAATATTACTGTTATTGCCATAACGCGGAACAATACCAAAGCGACTGGGTTTGTCACGATCAAACGCTGTCATAGGTTCGCCCAGTTTTTTCTTTTCTATATTGAAAGTCAGCGGCAAATCCATGAAAATTGTGTAGTCTTCAGTGATGGCAAAATCATGCATCATCACGGCTGCTGGTATGTCAATAGGTTCTGTCTGCAAAAGTTCGCCTTGTGGTGAAACCACGCTGTATTGCAGATACGGTGGTGTGAAGCCGTAACCAAAAAACATCATCTCACCCGTGACTGGATCTACCTTGGGATGAGCAGTCATTGCTGAAACAAGGTTGCCATTGTAGGTATACTCACCAATAGTGTTTAACTCAGGAACCTTGATAGCGTGAGGTGCACCTCCTTCCCACAACGCCAAAAGTTGACCTGCGTGCCACACAAGAGCAGTGTTAGCGGTATTCTTGCTTTGTTTGTGGGGCTTGTCTTTTGGTGGCGGTTCTACGAACCCAGTCCACAGAGATTTACGTGCTTCATTCTCAATTTTCCATCCTTTTGTCCGCACATAGCGGTTGCGATAGGCAGCTTTACCGTCGCTAATTCGCACTCCATGCAACATTCCATCGCCATCAAACCAATGATACTGTCCTATGGGTGTCCATTGGGGATTCGGACCATTGCGCAGAAATATTCCTGATAAGTCGGGAGGGAGTTCACCTATGACTTGCAGGCTGTTGGTAGAGGTTTCTTGATGCACTGGCGCAAAGTTACCATCAAGAAAAGGGTTGACTTGTGTTGTTCTCATGATTGGTGTCCCAAACCCAAATCAATATGCTATCGGTACTTCGCTATATTAGCCATAGCCCCACTAACTGCGCTCAACGCACAGTGAGGAATTCAAAATTCCAAATTCAAAAAAATTCATTCCCTCAAGGGGTTGACTCTTGACCAATGATTAATCTAGTATACCGACTTCTATGAGTTTAACTCTTTATTTCCTCCGTCACGGACAGACAGAATGCAGTCGAAATAATTTTTTCTGTGGTTCGGTAGATCCAGAACTAACCACAGATGGCTTGGAGATGGCAAAAGCTTTTGCGACTGCATACAGTTCTACCCCCTGGACAGCAATTTTTTGCTCTCCTATGGGACGAACCATAGCCACGGCGAAACCTTTGTGTGACGCAATCGGGATGCAACCACAACTGCGGGATGGCTTGAAGGAAATCAACTATGGCAAATGGGAAAGCAAAACACCAGAGGCGGTGAATCAAGAATTTCATGATGATTATATCCGGTGGTTAGCAGATCCCGCTTGGTACGCGCCTACTGGGGGGGAGATGGCGATCGCCATAGCATCTCGTGCTACCCAAGTTATTGAAGAAATCAAGCAGCGTTACAGCAGTGGCAATGTTTTAATTGTTTCTCACAAAGCAACCATCAGAATTATGCTGTGCAGTTTGTTGGGAATTGACGTAGGGCGCTTTCGCTATCGTTTGGGATGCCCTGTAGGTTCCGTAAGTATTGTAGAATTTGGCTCACATGGTCCTTTACTTAAAGCATTAGCTGACCGTACTCATATGGGTGAGGAGTTACGGAATTTACCAGGAACCTAACAGTTAGCAGTTATCAGTTATCAGTTTTAGAGATGATTTATCTCTCGTTCCCATGCTCTGCATAGGAATGCGATCGCCCAGGCTCTGCCTCCAAACAATTATATTGAGGCAGACGAGGAATTTGCAACCCAGCCAGTACCAGAACAACTCACCATAACTGGTTTTCTAAATTTTGAATCAGCGAATGAGCGAATTACTTATGCTTCCTGTTGTATCTACCATTCCACTGCGCCACATGGCTTCAGGCGATGTCTTATCCCTGCAAGTCTACAAATTCATTGGCGCTCAACCGGGCAAAAAAGTTTACATTCAATCTAATTTACATGGTGCGGAAATCGCTGGTAATGCTGTTATTCACCAGCTAATTGAATTTTTACAGACGGTAAATGATACAGACTTATACGGTGAAATTTGGTTAGTTCCTGTTTGTAACCCAATGTCAACCAATCAGCGATCGCACATTTTTTCCTCAGGACAATTCTGTAGTTATGAAGGAAAAGATTGGAATCGTATTTTTTGGGACTACGAAAAGCACGCTGACGATTTCTTGGCATTTGCTAAATCTCAAATCAATTTTGAAAAAGAGGTGGTGAGAAAAAACTACCAGGCTAAAATTCAGCAAAGTTTTGCCAAAATTTTAGAAAAAATTAACTCCTCCTGTGGAGTTCCTTACACAGAACGCTTTAGCTACAGACTGCAATCTCTGAGTTTAGATGCAGATTATTTGATTGACTTACACAGTCACGCCAATCAAGGATTAAACTATCTTTATCTCTACCGTAATAGAGAAGAAAGTGCAAAATATTTCTTACTTCCATTTGGAATTCAATTTGTTGAATTTAGATGCGATGAAGATGCTTTTGATAAAACCTTTATCCAACCTTGGTTAGCTTTGGAAAAGCATTTCAAACAGCTTGGTAGAGAAATTAGGTTTGATATAGAGGCTTGGACACTCGAACTTGGTACAGGAATGCAAATGAACCCAGATTCAGTGGAGAAAGGTATTCGAGGTGTGAAAAACTATTTAGCACATAAAGGTGTTTTACAAATCTCTGGATTTCCTCTCAAGGAAAGCGAATCTCATAGCATGAGTTTGAAGCCAAGGACTCAAATGAAAAGATATTATGCTCCAACAGGTGGAATGATTCAATCAAGAGTGGAATTGGGAAGTTCTGTAAAAGCTGGAGAGCGAATTTATCAAATTTTGAGTTTTCATAAAGACGGTACATTACCAACTGTGATTGATATTAGTGCAGAACAAGATGGATTTGTTTTCGATATCTCAAGCAATCAGGCAGTTAACGAAGGCGAGTTTGTGCTTGGAATGATTGAATAGTGTCTTGTGACTTCAGTTTTCATTTAGAATGAGTCATTCTGTTTGAAAAGGCTCATTGAAAAAGTGGGCAGTGATAGATAAGTCAATTAAAATAAGATTAAGTAATTATAGCGGTTATCGTTTGAATCACATATACAACGGCATATATAGAAGTGAAATGTAACGTCGAAACTGTATTGTATGTAACGATTATCCGCTATAGTATAAATTCAGTGGTAGTTTGATGTTTGATTTGTATTTGTACAAAAAGTTACGTTATCCGAAATCTAAAATATGATGGTAGAGCCAGGGAGAAATAGTAGTCAAAATGATATCTTCTCTCTTTCAGGAGAAGTGGTAATTCCGCAGGCTCCTCCTGAATATAAATCAGGTTTTGTCGGCATTATTGGTCGTCCTAATGTCGGTAAATCTACGTTAATGAATCAATTAGTTGGACAAAAAATTGCTATTACATCACCAGTAGCACAAACAACACGTAATCGGTTACGAGGTATTCTCACCACCCCAGAAGCGCAGATTATTTTTGTGGATACCCCAGGAATTCATAAACCCCATCATCAATTGGGGGAAGTGCTGGTAAAAAATGCCAAACTAGCCATTGAATCGGTAGATATGGTGTTGTTTGTGGTGGATGGATCGACGAATTGTGGAACGGGCGATCGCTATGTGGCTGATTTACTCACTCACAGCACAACACCAGTAATTTTAGGGTTAAACAAAATTGACGAACAGCCTTCAAATTTCCAGACAATAGACAATAGTTACACCGAATTGGCAAGGGAGCATCAGTGGCAAACAAGAAAATTTTCTGCCAAAACTGGTGTCGGATTACCTGAACTGCAACAATTATTAATTGAACACTTAGAACTAGGACCATTATATTATCCACCAGACTTAGTAACAGACCAGCCAGAACGCTTTATTATGGGCGAATTGATTCGAGAACAAATTTTGCTGTTAACTCGTGAAGAAGTACCCCATTCAGTTGCGATCGCCATTGACTTAGTGGAAGAAACACCAGCTATTACCCGTGTACTTGCGACTATACACGTTGAGCGCGATTCCCAAAAAGGAATTCTCATCGGTAAAGGCGGAGCAATGTTAAAAGCTGTTGGTAGTGCAGCGCGCGAACAAATGCAAAAGTTGATTGCAGGAAAAGTTTACCTGGAATTGTTCGTTAAAGTTCAACCAAAATGGCGTCAGTCTCGGATACGTTTGGCAGAGTTGGGGTATCGCGTGGAAGAATAAAAAATGTCTCAGGATAATACCTTACGCTTAAATCTACCAGCCAATACTTCTGTGCTGCGAATTTTAATTGTAGAAGATGATCCAATGATGCAACTGGGGTTAGAACAGTCATTAATGGCTCATCCTCAGTTGGAAATTGTCGGACAAGCAGAAGATGGCTACTTGGGTGTGCAAGCAGCACTGAAATTAAAACCGGATTTGGTGGTGATGGATATTGGTTTACCCCGGTTGGATGGGATTGCTGCAACACAGCAAATTAAAGCAGCATTACCAGAAACTCACGTTGTGATGCTGACATCGCATCAAACAGATACAGAAATTATTGCGGCGTTGTCTAGCGGTGCTGATGCTTATTGTATCAAAGGGGCGAGTGTGGAGCGACTGTTGAGTGCGATCGCCGCCGCAGTTGAAGGTGCAACCTACCTCGATCCTCAAGTTGCTAGACGAGTCATTGATAATCTCAAACCCCCTTCTCCCAGTGGAAACACAGCAAATCTATCTCAGCGCGAGTTAGAAGTCTTGAGACTGATGGTAGAAGGCTTAAGTAATCCAGAAATTGCACAAAAGCTTTATTTGAGTCCCAATACTGTCAAAACTCATGTTCGGGGAATTATGAATAAGTTATCTGTAGACGATCGCGTGCAAGCTGCAGTTGTCGCATTGCGTTCTGGGTTGGTGTGAAAAAAAATCCAACTTACGATATGTCATTGCGAGTGGAACGAAGTGGAGCGAAGCAATCGCAAGAATCGTATTTTATGTTTTTTATGTTGAGCTACTTATAAAATCTCGTTTCCAGGTTCTACCTGGAAATGCAGTTTCAGCGGCTCTGCCGCAAGTAAACTATGCTTGCTTTGCAATAATGATTAAAGGACAAAAAGTAGGTGTAACTGTTATGCAATCTATTTTCTGGAGTGTGGAAGAAGTTGCTCTAAGAGCCAAACAGTTTTACGAAAACGATATTCGTCAACATGTTGAGTATGGCGATAATATTGGCAAGATGATTGTGATTGATGCAGAGACTGGCGAATATGGAATCGATCCAACTGGCGTAGAGACAGCGTTAAAGTTAAAACACCAAAAACCAAACGCGAGATTGTTTACTATACGGATTGGTTATGACGTTGCTGTAAGCTTTGGTGGCGCAATGGAACGTATTGCCAAGTGATTTATGGAAAAGTAATTGATGGTAGAGCAATAGTTCCAGTGGTTTTTCGCTTACCTTCACAACCAGATTTTTCGTTGGATTTTGTAATTGATACTGGATTTAATGACCATCTGACTTTACCACCACAAGCAGTTAGTGCTATGAATCTTCCTTTATATTCCACTACATCTGCAAGGTTAGCCGACGGTAGCGAAGCTTTATTATCTATACATTTGGCAACAATTGTATAGATAATAAAGAAAAGTTAGTTCCAGTTTTAGCTTCTGGTTATAAACCTTTGCTTGGAACTGCTCTGATGGTAGGATATCATTTAGCAATAGATTTTCAAGACAATGGTTTAGTTTCGTTAGAAAAACTCTAAGCAATTAGTATTGGCGATACGCCGCCAGAAGAAAAAAATACCAGGCGATTAGAAATCGCGGCTACAAAAACAAAGCCTGCCTCCGCAGGCTAAATTATTAGTCCTAGGATTCCATTTGATTTTTGAAAAAGATGGCGCTAGCCACCCATCTTCAGCCATCCAAAAACTTGATTGACGGTTAATGTCAGTTCATCTGGTAACACAGGCAATAAATCCTCTCCCATAAGTAGTAAAGGCTGTTGCTCACGGAGAAATACTAAGATACTGACATCATCAGGATCAATAAACCATCCGAGGCGACTACCATGTTTTAAGCAATAAAGAATGTTACCAATCACTTTGTTGGGTTTTTGTTCTGGCGAGAGAATCTCAATCGTCCAATCTGGCGGTAGTTCAAAGTTATCAGGAACTTGATCATCAATCAGAAATGGTATGCGCTTCCACAGAAATATAGCCACATCCGGTACAATTGAGCGTTCCCCGAAACTACATCGTAACTCGGGAAAAGCATAGGCAATCCTCTTATCCTCTGCAACTTGATTGACTGCTGCACAGAGTTTACATTGCAAGCGGCTATGTCTCCCCTTCGGCATTGGCTTTTGAATAATCTCACCGTTAATATATTCGCTGGCTGGCTTGGTTTCAGGGAGCTTCAGGAACTCCTCTAGGGTAAGAGAGTGGAGAGTTGTAGCGCTCATGGCTCCTGAATCAGTACGAAGATGTGTTCTCAGTTTAGCAAAACGCAGCTGGCTAGCTCATTTGACAGGCGCGTCCTTGGGGGACACTCCGTGCGATCGCTTCGCTTGGTTCTGCTGCTAAATTAGGTATTAACCAAGGAATGACCTTTACCATTGCTAAAATATTGCCGTATGGACATTACAATAATCAACACCGAGGGTCAGATCCCTATTCCTCCCAATATTCAAGAACAGCTTGGACTTCTACCTGGCACAGCAATTGAGCTTGAAGTCATCGGTGATACGCTTCATCTTCGTAAGCAACCAACTTCAAGTCGGGGAGCACAACTCATTACTGCCATACGTGGCAAAGCTACCAGAGAATTGAGAACTGACGAGATTATGCAACTCACCCGCCAAACCAATGACTGACATTCTGGTTGATAGCAACGTTATCCTGGATGTTTTGACCGAAGATCGCCAGTGGTTTGATTGGTCATCTCAAATGCTAACAGAATACGCTAATCGGGGAAATTTGGTAATTAACCCCATTATTTACGCTGAAATTTCGATTGGATTTAATCAACCTGAAGAACTAGAAGCAGCTCTACCTCAAGATTTCTTTCGTCGCGATCCATTGCCTTATAAAGCAGCATTCTTAGCAGGACAAAGCTTTCTGGAGTATCGCCGTCGTGGCGGTGAGCGCCGCTCTCCATTACCAGACTTTTACATTGGTGCCCATGCTGCCATCACAGCCATGCCCTTACTAACCAGAGATGTTAACCGTTACTCTACTTATTTTCCATCAGTTCAACTCATTACACCATAGGAAATTACAATTTTTTATCCTTCGTCTAGCCCAAACTCCTGACGCAGATCCTCAATAGTTCTAGGTTGATTAGTTTTTGCTTTAACACGTTCCAAAGCATCTAAAAGACGTGCTGCATTCTCTGGTGACTGAAACAAATAAGCTGTTTCTATAATGCTATTTAGTTCCGCAGTAGGAATGACGGATACGCTTTGCAAACCTTCACGAGTCACAACGACAGGTTCACGACTTGTGATTGCTTCGTTATAAATTTTGTCAAAGTTGTTGCAAGCTTCAGTGTAGGTTGTCTGGCTAGTCATTTTTTACTCCTGACTTTCTTTATTACTTTCATAATTTTCTTTCTGATCACCTTCCAATCTGTTCTATAAAAAACCCAAATTAAAGCACATCCTAAAGCACTTAAAGCAAATCCTTCAGCAAATCCTAAAAAATATGCTAAAGGATTTGCTGAAACAACACCACCTTGTACTACTAAAGCAAATACTAAAGCAATCCTCGACCAATAATATTGAAGAAATGTAATTGCTAATCTCATGTAAGAGCGATGATGCCAAGCTTGGTAAAAAGCTGAATAAGGCATATTTTGGGCGCAATGTAAGATAACTTGGTAACGCTTTTTGTTCGGTTTGGAGTCACTGCCCAAGACAATGACAACTTCCGCTATCTGATCTGCTGTCAAAATATTTTCTAAGCTTTGTGCCGCTTGCCAACGGGTATAATCATCCTTGGAGTTGCGGGTTAAATCGACTAAAGCCCTGATGGCATCAGAGTTGCCAGCACCAATTTTCACTAAGCTTTGTGCCGCTTGCCAACGGGTATAATCATCCTTGGAGTTGCGGGTTAAATCGACTAAAGCCCTGATGGCATCAGAGTTGC
>NZ_QMEB01000049.1:8892-28350 GCF_012912135.1 Brasilonema bromeliae SPC951
TCATCCTTGGAGTTGCGGGTTAAATCGACTAAAGCCCTGATGGCATCAGAGTTGCTAGGATCAATTTTCCCTAAGCTCTCTGCCGCTTGCCTACGGATAAAATCATCCTTGGAGTTGTGGATGAACTCGACTAAAGCGCTTATCGCATCAGAGTTGCCAGCACCAATTTTCCCTAAGCTATATACTGCTTGCCAACAGGTATAATCAGACTTGGAGTTGCGGATTAAATTGACTAAAGCGCTTATCGCATCAGAGTTACCAGGATCAATTTTCTCTAAGCTCTGTGCCGCTTGCCAACAGCTATCATCATCTTTGGAGTTGCAGATGAACTTGACAAGAGCATTAATAGCTTTTGGGCGATATGTCTCTGCGAGTACTGCCTCAGCTGTTTCTTGAAGAGAAAAGTTTGTGATATTTTCGATAGGTTCGATAAGTTTGTCAATGAGGGAAGTATTAAAACCCCACTGAACGATTTGCTCTACGATTTCATCAGCTTTAGAACAATCTCTAAACTCAGCAATTCCCCTTGCAGCTAGAATATAGGCTCGATACTTATAAAAGTTATTGCAATTATCCTCAAACTCTACCAATGCTTTTATAAACTGCTCTTTCTGCTCTGTTTCTAGTTCTTCGCAACCCAACCAGAGCAAAATCACCTGCTTCCATTGGGGTTCAAATATGCGATAAGTTCCTTGGGATGGGTTGTTGGGGACGTGGTTAAGCAAAAAGTGCCAATCATCAATCGCTAATGCCGCAAAATATTCCTGAAACGTGGCATGGTAGAAAGCATAAAACGGTTCATCTGTTTGTTTATCTCGATCTACCTGATTCAGCCACCCTAAACGACAAGCGCAATTAAAGAGATTCTCTCCCATCACCCGGTAAGCAAAATTCTGTCCAATGCGAAATCGGGTTTTTCCAGAAGCGATCGCCTCCTGTGCCAACTTTCCTAAAGCTGCATTCAACTCATTCTGTTGGGCGAGCGTTGTTGGAAATTCAGCTTGTTTCCATTCATAGTGGTATAGTGTAAATCGCTTGTAAAGTGCAGCTTGAGTTTCTGGTAAATCCTTAGTCATGTCCCAGACTTGACACATCAAAGCTAATCTCAGGGGGTTTTTTACCAAGTCAAGCAAGCGTTCCCTTCCAGATTCATTCAGCTTTTGCCATAGCAGTTCCCCTTGTCCTTTTGTTCTCTTATCCTCTTCCTCAGCCCGCTGGAACCAAGCTAGAATAAAATCCTGCACTTGCCCGCTGCTAAACTCCTGAGTTTTGAAATTCTGGAAGTCAAGCAGATTTTTGGTGCTAACATCCCAAACATTCAGCCGACAAGTTAACACAACTCGCGCCGCAGCAAGTTTGCTAATGTCTTGGCTAATCTTATTTAAAGCGTCAACAGAAGATGCAGCTTGCATCTCATCCAAACCATCCAGCAGAAACCATACCCGTTGTTGCTGCAACAATTCTTGCAGTTGGTTTAGTGTGATTGGATTTTCGAGCCAACTTTTCAGCAGGTATTTTTCCAGCGTGTCCCCAGACAAATTGCTCAAAGGAATATAGATTGGCAAGGCGTTATGCTCAATTAAGTACTTGCCAATCTTTTCCAGCAAGGTAGACTTTCCCGCTCCTGGTTCTCCGATAATGGCTATATTCTTGTCTTTGATGTTGGAAGCATCCCCAATCACCTCTGTGAGAAATTTCTCATGCTCATAAGTCGTCTTGATAACTTCCTCAGTAAGTTGATACGCAAGCATTCCTTTTTCCGGTGAGATATCCTCACTGCGGCGAGGCTGTTGTTTGCGCTCAACAAGTCCTAAAGGGACATAAATATCGAGTTCAAATCCCCTTGGTGTTGCTAGCCGTCGTTGACGATTAACATCGAGTTGCTGTTGGAATTTGTTTTGGCAGACTTCGCGCCAGTTGATGGGAGTTGACTTTACCCGATTCTCCCCGTCGGGCGAATTCAGTCAAAAAGTGCCACCAATAATAGTATTTCCTTGGAAAACGTTTTTAATCGAATCAGCTAATTTCGTGGAATTAATGACGGTTGCTGGTTGAGAGTTGATGTCATTTTCTAACGCCTGAACTTTTGCAGCAATTTTTGGATCACCTTTCGCTGCTGCTTCTACTTCCACAACACCTTGAGCAATTTCTGGATCTGCGTCTGCCGCTGCTTTGAGTTCCAGCACAGCTTGCCCATAATCTAACCGTTGCTGTTCGTTTGCTTGTGTAGCATTGGTGAGTAATGGTAACTTATTCTTAGTACGAAGCTGTTCGATTAACTTGCGACTTTGCTGCCATGCAGCATCTCCGAGATTTTCGCCAGTTTTCTCCAGTGCTTTTGTTAGAAGTAGGGTGGCGATCGCTGTAGCCACAGCCGTCAAAGTTACTGGTTCCATAAATTATTTCATAGTAGATTCTTCTGTATTATTTATACCGTAGCATCCACTAATTTTTCGGAATAACATCTTGCACCGAGAGCGATGAGTACGCCTTGAACTCAAGTTCAAGGCTTATAAACAAAGTCAGTTAAAACGGACTCACAGACTTACCCAGTCCGTTTTAACTGACTTAAGCTTTGAGCCAAGAAATTTATTTCTTGGCGGACGAAAATTATGGTGCAAGATCTGAGCCTTTAACTAGCGATAGAAAACCGCTAGCAACAGCCTTAAGAAACTAAATCCCCCTGTTCCCTGTTCCCTGTTCCGTAATAGCAATTATCCCAACCATTCCGGATTCTTAGCTGTACTATCAAATTGATTCGTAGTCTTAAATAGCTCGTACTGACCTTTTGCAGCAACAGAGCGAGTTCGAGCGAGCAGCGCCCTGACTTGTTCCTGACTCATTGGCTTAAATGTGCGTACTGCTTCAAACGCTTGGTTTAAAATTTCCATGCTTTCAATACCAGTAATCACGGTTGAAGTTGGCAGGTTCATGGCGTAGTGGAGACATTCGATGGGTTTCACTGTATTGCTCTTAAGAATATTTTGGTCCCCCATTGATTTCATACCCAGCACACCGATTCCATTGCTCACTAGTTTGGGTAAAACTTGCTGTTCAAAACTCCTGAAATGTGCATCCATCACATTTAATGGCATCTGCACTGTATCGAAATGGAAGTTATTTTGAGCAGCAACTTCCAGCATTCTCAGGTGAACCAGAGGATCTTTGTGTCCAGTAAAGCCAATGTAGCGAATCTTGCCTGCTTTTTGAGCTTCTAGCACTGCTTCCATTGAACCACCAGGAGCAAAAACGCGGTCTGGGTCTTCCATGCGAATGATTTCATGATGCTGTAGCAAATCAATACGATCTGTTTGCAAACGTTTGAGAGAATCATTAATTTGCTGAGTCGCCGCCTGTTTTGTTCGACCGTCTATTTTAGTCATGAGAAAGACCTTTTGACGGTAACCATCCTGCAGAGCCTTACCCATGCGGATTTCGCTTCCTCCGTTATGGTAGTCCCAACTGTTATCCATGAAATTGATACCGCGATCAATCGCAGTCCGGATGAGACGGATACCTTCTTGCTCATCTTTTGGTCGTCCAATATGGTGACCTCCTAAACCAATCACGGATACTTTTTCTCCGGTGCGTCCCAAAGTTCTGTAGATCATTTCGCCGCTTCTGGTCTGAGTGGGTTTATTTTGGGCTTGTAGTTGTGAGAAGAACCCTTCGGTACCTGCCAACCCTGCTGCAACCAAACCTGAGGTAGAAGCTACTTTCAATAAATCTCGTCTGCTGATATCCACAAATTTCTGTTTCTAAATAATTGTCATAATTCGTTCTCATAGAGTGACACGATGCAAAATAGAGTGCATCTAACTGTTGAGAGAAAACAGCAATGATCGGGGGAAACAGAAGGCTTTGCGCTTACGCTTCACGCAGGTTGCCCGAAAGCTAGCCCCGTCCCGCTCAAAGAAATTTTACAATTTTTTTCCACAACCCTATTTCTCAGTCCAATGACAGATACTTAAATTGTTAAGAACTGTATTTTGCAGATTTTCCAGTGTATTCGGTTTATGAACAAAAAATATTTTTCTGTAGTAGCTGTCCCCTTAGTCGTTGCAGCAACTCTCCTAACCAACATCAGTGCATCCTTTGCTGACTTACCGCCACTCATTCCCCGACAGATTCTATTTGGAAATCCAGAAAAAACAAATCCACAACTATCTCCAGATGGAAAATATCTAACATACATTGCACCTGATAAGAATAATGTATTGCAGGTATGGCTACGCACAGTAGGTCAAAATGACGACCGAGTTCTGACTGCTGACAAAAAGCGTGGTATCCGCAGTTACTTCTGGACTTACAATGGTGAACAATTAATTTACCTACAAGACACAGATGGTGATGAAAATTTTCACTTTTATGCTGTTAATATAAGGTCTAACGAAGTGCGTGACCTAACGCCGTATAAGGGCGTGAGAGCGCGAATGATTGCCTTAGAGCCGAATTTCCCCAATGAGGTGCTGGTGGGTCTGAATATTAAAGACCCCCGCAAGCACGATGCTTACCGTATCAACCTGAAAACGGGAGCAGCAAAGCTGGAATTAGAAAACTCTGTTAATGTGACTGAGTCTGTTGCAGATCCACAGTTGAAAATCCGTGCATCTGTAGCCAGTACTCCTGATGGAGGTTCTAGCTTATCTGTTAGGCAAACAACAAATCAACCCTGGAAGATAGTTCGTAAATGGGGACCTGATGACGAAGGCGGTGCTGTTGGCTTTTCCCAGGATGGGAAAACACTTTATATCACGGGAAGTCATAATGCGAATGCGACACGAGTTTTGGCGCTGAACTTGGCTACAGGTAAAGAATCCGTTATTGCTCAAGACCCGCAGTATGATGCAGGAGGAATGTTTGCTCACCCAGTCAAACGCCAAATTCAGGCGGTTTCGTTTGAGAAAGACAAGTTGGAGTGGCAGATATTAGATAAAAGTATTGCCCCGGATTTTCAGGCAATATCTAAAGTCAGCCCAGGTGAATTTTCTGTCGTTGACCGCGACCTTGCTGATAAAACTTGGCTAGTTGCTTATCGTACTGATAACGGTCCGGTCTACTACTACACTTATGATCGCACCTCTAAGCAAAGCAAACTCCTCTTCAGCAATCAACCAAAATTGGAAGGTCTACAACTCGCCCAAATGAAACCGATTTCCTATAAATCTCGGGACGGGTTGACTATCCACGGCTACCTGACAACACCTGTAGGAATTCCGACAAAGAATTTACCTACAGTCCTCCTCGTGCATGGCGGACCTTGGACGCGGGATACTTGGGGTTACAACCCACAAGCGCAGTGGCTAGCAAACCGTGGCTACGCAGTTCTACAACTCAACTATCGAGGTTCTACCGGATACGGCAAAAAATTCCTTAACGCCGGAAATCGTGAATGGGCAGGTACAATGCACAATGACCTGATTGATGGTGTTAACTGGATTGTCCAACAAGGTATCGCAGATCGGAAAAAAGTTGCGATTATGGGGGGTTCCTACGGCGGTTATGCCACTTTGGTAGGATTGACATTCACTCCTGATGTCTTTGCTGCTGGTGTAAGTATTGTTGGTCCAAGCAACTTGATAACGCTATTAAAAAGTATTCCGCCCTATTGGGAGTCAGGACGAGCAGAATTTTATAATCGTATCGGTAATCTAGAAAAAGAGCCGGAGTTTCTCAAGTCTCGTTCTCCATTATTTTTCGTGGATCGCATCAAAGTTCCTTTGCTGATTGGACAAGGTGCAAATGACCCCCGAGTCAAGCAAGCAGAAAGCGAACAAATTGTTGCAGCGATGCGAAAAGCAAACAAGCCTGTAGAGTACATCCTCTACCCAGATGAAGGACACGGTTTTGCACGTCCGCAAAACCGGCTACACTTCTATGCTAAAGCAGAAGAGTTTCTTAGCAAATATCTGGGCGGACGAGTAGAAGCAGTAGGTGACATACCGGGAAATTCTGGAGTGGTTAAGTAAGAATTGTTCATGGTTAGTCATCAGTCACTTTTGGTTCATAATTCAATTAGACCGAGGAGAAAAGACAATCAAGCCAGCAAGCTGCAATTGGATCTAGGATTGTCTTAACAAGACTAGAAAATAAAAATTTTGGGAAGAGGTCTACAACTATGGAACTTACAATTGACAATGTCGAAACCGTTTTAGATGAAATGCGTCCTTATCTCATATCTGATGGCGGTAATGTGGAAGTCGTAGAACTTGATGGCCCCATTGTGAAACTACGGTTGCAAGGTGCTTGTGGTTCTTGTCCCAGTTCCACTATGACTTTGAGAATGGGGATTGAACGTCGCTTGAGGGAAATGATTCCTGAAATTGCAGAAGTTGAGCAAGTGATGTAAAAGTTATTAGTCAATAGTTAACACTCAAGAGTCCAAAGTCCATAGACTCTTGAGTGTTGGCGCTTGAATGGCAGTTGCTAAACTATGTGACAAACCCCTTGTAGCAACTGTCTCCTGCTTCCTCTTGAACGGCAGTTGCTACAACGGAGGGAACCTCCCTCCGGGTTCGCCCTTCGGGTATCTCCTGCGGAGACGCTGCGCTAACGCCAGTCGCCTGCGGAGGGAAACCCTCCCGCAGCGCTGGACTCACCAGATGCCAAGTGAGGGAGACCCTCATCAAGCAGGTTGTCGTCACCGCAACGCACTACCTCCCCTTAACCCTTGACTTTTGCTATGTCTCATCCTCTCTACGTCGCTTTTATTTGGCATCAACATCAGCCGCTGTACAAATCTGCCACGAACGCGCTGTCTAGTTCTCAGCATTATCGTTTACCTTGGGTGCGTTTGCATGGTACAAAGGACTATCTGGATCTCGTGCTGATTTTAGAGCGGTATCCTCGATTGCACCAAACAGTGAATTTGGTACCATCGCTGATATTGCAACTTGAAGATTACATTGCTGGCACTGCCTTTGATCCTTATTTGCAACTCAGTCTGACACCAACTGAGCAACTATCTGACCAACAGAGACAATTTATCATAGAGCATTTTTTTGACGCCAATCACCACAATCTGATTGACCCCCATCCGCGTTATGGTGAGTTGTATAATACAAGACAAGAGAAAGGACAAGCTTGGTGTTTTACAAATTGGCAGGAGCAAGATTATAGTGATTTGTTGGCTTGGCACAATCTGGCGTGGATTGACCCGATGTTTTGGGATGACCCAGAAATTGAAGCTTGGTTAAAGCAGGGTCGAAATTTTAGTTTGGGCGATCGCCAGCGAATTTACTCAAAACAGCGAGAAATTTTGAGTAAAATTGTACCGCAACATCGAGCAATGCAGGATGCCGGGCAATTAGAAGTCACAACCTCGCCTTACACTCACCCCATCTTGCCCTTACTAGCCGATACCAACTCTGGTCGTGTAGCAGTTCATAATATGACATTACCAGAATATCGGTTTCAGTGGGCAGAAGATATTCCCCGGCATTTGCAGAAAGCTTGGAATTTGTACATAGATAGATTTGGAACAACGCCACGTGGTTTGTGGCCCTCGGAACAATCAGTCAGCCCAGAGATATTGCCGTATATTATTAATCAAGGATTTAAGTGGATTTGCTCAGATGAAGCGGTATTAGGCTGGACGCTGAAACAGTTTTTCCATCGCGATGGTGCGGGAAATGTGCAAAACCCAGAGTTGTTGTATCAACCATACCGCTTGCAAACAGCAGCAGGTGACGTGTCTATTGTCTTTCGGGACCACAGATTATCAGATTTAATTGGTTTTACCTACGGTTCCATGTCACCAAAGCAAGCAGCTGCGGATCTTGTGGGGCATCTGCAGGCGATCGCCCGAATGCAAAAAGATCGCCAAAGCGAACAACCTTGGTTAGTGACCATAGCCTTGGATGGTGAAAACTGCTGGGAATATTATCCCCAAGATGGCAAACCTTTCTTAGACGCTTTGTATCAAAGCCTCAGTAACGAACAGCGTATAAAACTCGTTACCGTTTCAGAATTTATCGAAAAGTTTCCACCAACAGCAACTATCCCAGGAGAACAACTACACAGTGGTTCTTGGGTAGATGGTAGCTTCACCACTTGGATCGGTGATCCTGCTAAAAATCGCGCTTGGGATTACCTAACGCAAGCCAGAGCAACTTTAGCGAATCATCCAGAAGCAACAGAAGAAAACAACCCCGAAGCATGGGAAGCTTTATATGCAGCAGAGGGTTCTGACTGGTTTTGGTGGTTCGGTGCAGGGCATTCCTCAAATCAGGATGCCATTTTTGATCAGTTGTTTCGAGAGCATTTGTACGCAATATACAAGGCGTTAAATGAACCAATACCACCCTACCTCCGCCAACCTGTAGAAGTTCATGAGGCAAGGACTGATCATCGTCCAGAAAGCTTTATTCATCCAATCATAGATGGTAAAGGTGATGAGCAAGACTGGGACAAAGCCGGACGCATAGAACTTGGTGGCGCACGAGGAACAATGCACAACAGCAGTGCCATTCAGCGGCTTTGGTACGGAGTGGATCACTTGAATTTCTATTTACGCTTAGACTTCAAAACAGCAATTCAGCTAGGGCAGGATGTGCCACCAGAATTGAATCTACTGTGGTATTATCCTGACAAAACGATGCACAACAGTCCTGTTCCTTTAGCAGAAGTGCCAGATACATCTCCAATGAATTACCTGTTCCACCATCATTTGGAGATTAACTTGCTGACGCAATCCATTCAGTTTCGGGAAGCTGGGGAGGATTATCAATGGTATCCGCGTGCTAGTCGTGCTCAAGTCGCTTTCAACAAATGTTTGGAATTGGCGGTTCCTTGGGCAGATTTGCAAATTCCGCCAGATTATCCCTTGCGCTTGATTTTGGTGCTTTCGGAGGAAGGACGTTTCTGCAATTATCTTCCAGAAAATGCTTTGATTCCAATTGAAGTACCTTGAGTCACATCTTGCACGATCAAAATGATTGCAATTTTGTAGCCTGAACTTATGATTCTGTAGGGTGGGAACTGCCCACCTTACTTTTTTTGAGAAGGTGCAACAAAGGTACTGCTAAACCAAAAAAGCAATTACCAAAGTCAGCTTGACCATTTTACTTTTCTGCTTTCAGGTGTTCACCGAATTAACTCCACCGAAGAGTTACCCCCCAAACCCCGTGGAAAATCCTCTGGTTAGAAAGGTGGAAAAATATGTCAACGTAGAATTACTTATATGTTATAAAAAAAAAGACTCCTAAGGCACGTAAACGAAATCTGGAGTCTGCTTAAATATGTAGTTTATATTACCTTTCAATCCACCCTTTATTAGCCCAGTGGCACTGGGTCGTTTTTCATGTCCAGTTTAAACAGAAGATGTTTTAGAACGCACCATCAAACAATCATATTCAGTAACATAACCGTCAAAATTACGAAAGGCAGGAAATAAATCAATAAGCTCAAAACCTAGGGATTCATAATACCTTAAGGCATCCAAATATGAAGGTATGTTAATGTAATTAGGTCGCACAGAGATTTCAGATTGCAAACACAGAATTTTATCTATGCACTTACTTGCACCCTTAACAACTTCAATGTCATATCCTTGAGTATCCATCTTTAAAAAGATACGCGGTTCAGGCACTAAAGTGAGAATATCATCCAAAAGAGAGTCTAGAGGCTTGATTTTGACTTCGCAGGAATTAACAGTTTTTGGCATACTAGCATTAGGCACTAGAAATGAACTCAGTTCTGAATAGGTGTTCAAATTAAAGGTCGCCAAAGCATCCTCACTTCCAAGTCCCAAATCATATCCTCTCCAAAGGGTATCGTGTTTAAAGTTCTTTTGAAGAGTGGGAAATATTTCTGGATGTGGCTCAAAACTAAGAATCTGTCCTTTATAGCCTAGTTTCCTGATGTTTTCTGCAAAGTAACCGATATTAGCTCCCACATCAAGGACACAGTTAATTCTTAATTTCTTCAAAAGAGTCACTAAGTAAGTTTGGTAAGAAAATCGACCTATTTTTTCTTCTACAGATTTGGGTATTTTATAGCCTGCCGAAATCAAAGAATAAGCTATGTCTCTCAACATTGTGATGACTTCCTTTAGCAACCTGGGTAAATGTGTCAACAATCAACACAGGAAGAATTTTAGCAGCGATTGGTACTCCTGCCAAATCTCCTAAACCTCGTGGAAAATCTCCTGTTTGGTCACCATGTGAACCACGCCAACGTAGAATTCGCGCTTCCAGTGGTCAAAAAAGGTACTACACGATGAAAGTCGTAAATGTCAAAAACGGCTTAAGCCTTTAATATATCATCTTTGAGGTTTTCAGTTCGTTAACGAGCGCACTCCTGGGTTATTTTGTTGTTATTTAGTATCAATTTCAACAAGTAAGCATTTTTCAGTTCGCGAACGCGAGTGCTTGCGCCATAAGGCGCTTAGCTCCTCGCTTTGGGAGGCTCGCCCGCTTAGTCTTAAGTTGAGTAAACTCCAGTTCTAAGTAACTCCACTTAATGAAACGTGAAATCTCCATGGCGTTCAACCCAAGCCCCTTCTTAAAAGTGCAAGCTCCCTGTAGACGCCTCCCTTGCGCGTGTCCCTTTGGGACTGGTGTAATCGCAAAGACTCTATTTTACGTTTTTTAATGTTGACCTGACTTGAAAAAGTGCGGAGTAAAAGTCAATTTTCATAGCTGCTGTGGTTTTGAGTTCATGATAGTTACTTATAAGCAAAAATCTCTATGTATATCCGCGTATAACTGTCTTGAAAAACAAAAAACTATGAATTTTGTTATAAATTTATTTTCAGTAGTACTGATACCAATTGGCAAAATTATCAGGACAAAAATATTCCGATTTTCTTGACATTTTGTATAATAAGAGTAACGATCAATCATCATGATTTTTTTTAGGGATAACTTAAGCGTAATTTATCACGCAGTCGTGCCTACCAATGATGATCTGCTGCCTTAATCCTGATTGTTCAAATCCCCTAAATCCCAGTGGAAAAAAGTTTTGCAGAACGTGCAGCACTCCACTGATACCACTGCTACGAAATCGTTTCCATATTATTAAACTTCTTTCTGATGAGGGCGGATTTGGTAGAACTTATTTAGCAGAAGATGTAGATAAATTAAATGAACGATGTGTTATTAAGCAGTTAGCTCCAAGAATCCAGGGAACCTGGGCACTCAAAAAAGCAATAGAATTGTTTGAAAAAGAAGCTCAGCGGCTACAAGAACTTGGAACACATCCTCAAATTCCAACGCTTTTGGCTTACTTTGAACAAGATAAATACCTGTATTTGGTACAGCAGTTTATTGATGGTCAAAATTTGTTAACTGAACTCCAACAAAAGAAGAAGTATAACTGTAGTGAAATTAAAAAAATATTGCTAGATTTACTACCTGTTCTCAAGTTTATTCATGAGCAAGGAGTGATTCATCGGGATATTAAGCCACAAAATATTATCCGCCGTCAAACCTCTCTATCCTCAAAAACAGCGGTTTCGGAAATAGGCAGAAATTTAGTCCTGATTGATTTTGGTTCTGCAAAGCAGTTAACAGCACAAGCACAGATGAAAATCGGGACTTCCATTGGCTCACAAGGCTACTCCCCGATTGAACAAATCAGGGACGGTGCTGCTTATCCAGCCAGTGATTTGTTTGCTCTTGGGGCGACCTGCTTTCATTTACTAACTGGAGTTTCCCCTTTTAAGTTATGGACAGAACATGGATATAGCTGGGTAAAAGATTGGCAACAGTACCTGAAAAACCCAATCACTGAAGAATTAGCACAAATTCTCGACAAGCTATTGCAAAAAGACATAGAGGATCGCTACCAATCAGCTCATCAAGTTCTTGCTGATTTGCTCATCAAGCACCAAAAACAATCACAATCAACAGCTGTAACTCAAATAAAGCAGATCACAAAGTTATCAATTACTCAGCTGCAAACTGTATCAAAACCATATCTTTTGTTAAGAAATTTGCTCTTAGCTGGCAGTGCCATTATACTATTGGGTTCTGGAGAATTTTGGTATCGACAATTTCATAATCTAGAAATGAGAATATCCGCTAGTTTGAGTCAGCCAAATAGTAGCGCGACAAATCGAGAAATGATTTTTCATCAGGGTAAGCAGGCTCCTTTAGAAAACTTTTTATTAGCCTCGACTGTCAAAGGATATACCAACTCAATTTTGTCCGTCGCTATTAGCCCAGATAATAAGGCAATTGCTAGTAACAGCAATGATACTATTAAACTGTTAAGTTTAGTCACGGGACAGGAAATCTCCACTCTTAGCGGTCATACCAATACAGTTAATTTCACAAGCTTCAGTCCAGACGGACAAATCCTAGTGAGTGCGAGTGAAGATAAAACTATAAAAATTTGGAATCTGGCAACTGGACAACAAATGCGCACTTTGGAGGGGCATACTCACTCAGTTAATACCCTTGCTTTTAGTCATGATAGTAAGATACTTGCGGATGGTAGTAATGACAACACAATTAAAGTTTGGAATTTGGCAACAGCAGATGAAATACGCACACTAAGAGGGCATTCTAGCTCAGTTCGATCTGTGGCGTTTAGTCCCAACGACAATACCCTTGCCAGTGGCAGTTTTGATAAAACCATTAAACTTTGGAATTTGGCAACAGGACAGGAAATCCGCACACTTGAAGGTCATTCTGGCAAAGTGACCTCTGTTGCGTTTAGTCCCGATGGTAAAATACTTGCCAGTGGCAGTTTTGATAAAACCATTAAACTGTGGAACTTGGCAACAGGACAGGAAATCCGCACACTTGAAGGTCATTCTGGCAAAGTGACCTCTATTGCCTTTAGTCCTGATGGTAAAATACTTGCTAGTGGTAGTTTTGATAAAAGCATTAAACTGTGGAACTTGGTTACAGGACAGCAAATCCGCACACTCGAAGGTCATTCCGATGGGATTCAATCTGTCGCTTTTAGTTCAGATGGAAAAACTCTTGTGAGTGGAGGTAATGATAAAACTATTAGGATTTGGCAAACGTCTCTTTAAAATTTTTTGATTTGAAGACTTTTCTGTTGTCAACGTTACAGGAAATACGCAAGAGTCTAATCACAAATCTGGAATATTATCGCTTCAATCGGTAAATAAGTATATTCCTACAAAAGAATGATGCTCTCTATTTCACAGAGGTAGCAACATGAGAGCAGCACAACTTTAAATTTTGCAAGGGTTCTGTGAACATGACTGATTCAAAAGTTAAAGTGTTGACGAGTGTGGCGATCGCGCTTTTAGGATTTGGGTGTGTTTGGTATTTACAATCTTCCCCTGCTGCTACTACTAGTGCATCTTCTCACGAGAGTGAATCTCAAACAACACATGACGAAAATTTTTCTGAAGCCTTTACCCTTGCGGGACACTCAGACTCAATTTTAGCTGTTGCTATTAGCCCTGATGGACACACTCTTGTCAGTGTCAGTGGAGACAAGACTATCAAGCTGTGGAATCTCGATACAGGCAAGGAAATCCGGACTCTAGTAGGGCATTCTGACTGGGTGAATTCAGTTGTATTTAGTCCTGATGGAAAGACTCTTATCAGTGCAAGTGCTGATAGAACTATCAAAGTGTGGAATCTGGATACGGGAAAAGAAATTCAGACTTTGACAGGACATTTAGCTTCAGTTCAAGCTGTTGCTATTAGCCCTGATGGTTCAACCCTTGCTAGTGGCAGTTGGGACCAGACTATTAAATTGTGGAAATTGGCTACAGGTAAAATCATTCGCACCCTCAAAGGTGGGTGTGACGTAGTTAACACCGTTGCCTTTAGCCCAAATGGAAAGACTCTTGCTAGTGGTAACTATTTTGACAACAGCATTAATTTATGGGATGTAGCCACAGGAAAGGAAACTCAGACCCTCAGAGGGCACTCTGAAGCTGTTTCCTCCCTTATCTTCAGCCCTGATGGGAAAACCCTCATCAGTGGTAGTTGGGACAAGACGATCAAATTGTGGGAGATCGCTACGCAAAGAGAAATCTACACCCTGGCAGGACATGCTAATAAAGTTTTGTCTGTCGCTGTCAGTCCAGATGGGAAAACCATTGCCAGCAGTAGTTGGGACAAAACTATCAAACTTTGGAATTTGGCTATGGGAAAGGAAATTCGCACTCTTAAGGGGCATACCAAAAGAGTTTGGTCTGTGGCGTTTAGTCCAGATGGTAAAACCCTTGTTAGTGGTAGTTTTGATAAGACTGTTAAGATTTGGCACGTTGTTTCAAGATGATGAATGATAAATCGTGAAGTTTTGTATCATTTATCATTCAAAATTCATAATTCTTTTGAAACTGAAGTTTTCTCCTTGCGTTTGTACTAAAAAAGTCCATAAGCTTTATTTGTCTTTTCGGGCAACGTGAACAGCAGAAAGAAACGAGAGTTGAATACTGTCTCCAAAGTTCTCCAACTTTTCCCTCAACTTTGCAAATAGTAACTCCTTCGTCTGCGGCTCAAGCTTACGAAATAGTATGTGTCATCTACAGGTAGCCTAGCGCGATCAATCAGTGCACTGATAATATCATCAAGATTTGGCAAGTGCCCCGTGAGTGATGTGGTAGCATGTGAACGCCCAATCAAGCGACTGGACTTTAAACTAGTATTAAAATCAATTTGGGATTTGTTAATATGACACAGCTACTTACTGAAGAAGAAATTCAAGAAAAGGTAAGCCATTTGCCAAATTGGACACTGCAGGCGTCAACGTTACAATGTACGCGCCAATTTAAAGACTTTATCGAGGCTATAGAATTTGTAAATAAGCTTGTTGAACCTGCTGAGTCAGCACAACATCATCCAGATATTGAAATTTCTTACAACAAAGTCAAGATTTCACTGACAACGCATGACGCAGGTGGATTGACACAGAAAGACTTTGATTTGGCAAAGCTCATTTCCGAAATTAATTAAGTTAGGATAAAAAATAACCAAATAAGAAGTCAGAAGCCACTAGCCAGAATGACGAGTGTGTGAGTGGTGATTCACTACTACACCCAGGTTTGCCGACAGAAATATCGAGTGTTTAAAGCACCGTCTCGGTAGGAGACGCTACTGAATCCCCCGGATTTATCCGTGGGGAACTTTTTGCTGAATTCATATCGCTGAATTCTTTTCAAATTTTTTGTGCAAGATATTTTGAGTGGGGAAAAAGTTCCCAGAGAGGATATTTTTGACATCATGTTATATCTAAATCGATTTTTGGAGACTGAAGTCAGAGGTGTGACAGTTTAGAAGGCGATCGCTTCAATCTTGTCATCCATTTTTCCTAATTTATAATTGCAAGTAAATAGAAATACGTTTTTGCATAAGTTAATTGCATTGTTTTTTTACCTAAACTTAACTGTTTGTTAGCTTGGCAAAAACTAAAGTAGTGTACTGGGCCAGCATGCCTAATCCACAAGTATCAATAAAAACTTGCAACTTTGAAAACAGTTGCAGCAAAAAATTTATCTATACAAAGGTGTGAGGAGAACAGGAAACATGTCTAATCTCTTGTGGAAATCTCTAGTAACCAGTCCAGCAGTTTTGGGAGCAACGTTGTTGGTGTCCACAACGGCGATCGCAGCCCCAAAGAACATCAGCCATGAAGTTGTGACAACAGAAGTTTCACAAACGAGCAATAATCAAGAAGCTTCTAGTTCAGTCTCAACAACTTCAACGACAACAACTGCGACTGCAGTTTCCCCCAAGCCAGAGACGTTGATTCAAGCACAACAAACAAAAGTCAACGTTTCGCAGCAAGTAAGCAGCTACAGCAACGAGGGGAACAATAATTCTCAGTCCCAAGTGACATCGGTTTCCCAGTTCTCCGACGTACAGCCAACAGATTGGGCTTTCCAAGCGTTACAGTCCTTAGTTGAGCGGTATGGTTGTATTGCTGGTTATCCCAATGGGACGTTCCGTGGGAACCGTGCTTTGACTCGTTATGAATTTGCTGCAGGTTTAAATGCATGTCTAGACCGCGTTAACGAACTCATTGCGACAGCAACATCCGACTTAGTAAGAAAAGAAGATCTGACGACTTTGCAGCGCTTACAAGAAGAATTTTCTGCAGAATTGGCGACTCTACGCGGTCGTGTAGATGTATTGGAAGCGCGGTCAGCAGAATTGGAAGCAAACCAATTCTCAACGACTACCAAACTCGTTGGTGAAGCAATCTTCGCCCTCAGTGATGCTTTCGGCGATACAGTAGGCAAAAACAATAATACTGTCTTCCAGAACAGAGTACGTTTAGATTTGCAAACCAGCTTCACAGGTAAGGACGTTCTGCATACGCGTTTGGCAACTGGTAACGCCAGAAGATTAAATACAGGTGGTAATGTAGACGTCAATAGAAACGGAGTTATAGACACCTCAGAGCAAAATGCTGAAGGCTTTCAAACGTTTAACCTTAATGGAGATAGTAGCAACAGCAATGACATTGTCCTTGATTGGTTGGCTTACTACGTCCCCATAGGACCTGCCCAACTTTACGTTGCAGCTACTGGTGGTATTCACAGCGATTATGCTGCTACCAATAACCCCTACTTTGAAGACTATGACGGCGGTAACGGCGCTTTGACTACCTTCGGTTCTGAAAACCCCATTTATCGTATTGGTGGGGGTGCAGGTGCAGCGCTCAATATTCCCTTTGGTAAAGGTGGCGGTATTCTCAAACCAAGTTCGCTAACAGTGAGTTACTTGGGATCTGAACCGAATAATCCAGGTATAGGTTCAGGTATATTCAATGGTAACTATGCTGCTTTAGGACAATTAAACTTTAATCTTGGTCAGCGGATTGCGTTAGCAGCCACCTACGTTCACGGATATCATGGTGCTGGTAGTGCTTTATTTGATGCTGGTGGATTCCAAGGAGCAAATGTCCCTGTTGTAGGTACTTCACAAGCTAACGCTCTGAGTTCGACCAATGCATCTTCCAGCAACTCCTATGGTTTGTCAGCAGCGTTTAGACCGAGTGACAAACTCTCTGTTAGTGGCTTCGTTTCCTATCACGACGTAACAGGTTTTGGTAGAAATGATGACTATGAAGCTTGGAGCTACGGATTGGGAGTTGCCTTACCTGACTTGGGCAAGAAAGGTAACGTCTTAGGTGTTTTCGGAGGTGCTCAACCTTATGCCCTTGGCAGAGTAGCTGGTGCTAACGCTGTCCCATATCAAATCGAGGGTTTTTACAAGTATCGCGTAAGTGATAATGTTTCCATTACTCCTGGTGTGATTTATCAGATATCTCCTGGTCAGAATAGCAATAACGATAATGCGTTTATTGGAACCCTCAGAACAACATTCACCTTCTAGATAGTTGACAATATTTATCAGATATTGTAAGCATAATAATTGCTCCGCAGATTGCAGCGGGGCTTTTTATATTTTTAGCTAAATTGGGCATTCATCTGATCGTAACCGTTCAGGGGGTTAGGAATGCGATCGTAAACAATAGCAACCAAATTCTGGTAATCTCAGAGGTATGGAAGAAAATAGCCCTGCCTACAGACAGCATATACCTCAACAGGATTGGGAAAGAACTCCACCTAGCGTTCAGAAACTGGTGGAGGACATGTGGCAGTGCATAGAAAAATTGGAACAACAAGTAGGGATGTTGCTAGAAGTTCAGCAGCAACTGTTAGAAAAAATAAATTGCACATCGAAAAACTCATCATCTCCCCCATCAACTGACCCGCCCAATACGCCAAAAACACAGAGAAAGCAAAAAAGTGGTAGAAAGCGGGGAGGGCAAAAAGGTCACGAAGGTCATGGTCGTTCATTGTACCCAGCAGAAAGATGTGCTCGTATAGTTGACCACATAAATACCCTTTATCGAAGCGAATATAAAAAGTATAAAAAATTACGTATTTAGCCCGATAGCCGGATACCAAAAATCCCCACACCTCACAAGGCATAGGGAAATGATTGGGAGCTATCGGGAAAGGTGCTCGGTAATAGTGCTTCAGAGAGCAAACCTACCTCAAGCCCTTAAACACCTTTAAATCGACCCGTAGCAGTGGGAAAGCGAATCAACAAGAACCATTACCTTCGATTGGTTTACGGTTAGAGTCACATATAAAACAGTTTCCCGATTGCTCTATCACCATGTAATTGCCCCCTTTAATTTGGTTCTTAAGACCAAAATCTAGACTACATATTTCGCCATTATTATCCTGTCTTCTGACAGAGACATTGTTAACATTCCAGCTTAAGCTTTCACTTCTTTGCCCTGGCGCAATTGATACAGATGTACCAGAACTTCCAACTACGACCGTAGTGCCCGTATTATTGTAAATTCGAGCTGCATAACAAGGGGAGACGGTTGCTAGACATATTACTAGCATGACGATCATCACTTTCAGAATTCGTTTTACATTCATTGTCATTATCCTTATCAGTTGAGGCTATAGGACAAAAGCTCTTATAGCTATACTCTATAAATAGTTTTATGTGAAATTAACTTATGCACTAGTGGTCTGTCATCACTTGAGCCAAATCACAATAGTAATGAGGTAAATTGCGCCAAGAAAGTTGAATTTACACTTCTTTTAGAGAGTATAAATGCTTATTTTAAGAGTAAGGTGAAATAGTAAAAACCCCCGGCGAACGCCCTGCCACAGCCCCGACAAACGCCACAGGACGACCGCCCGGAAGTAGTTTTGTTGCTCGGATGTTGACTGTGGTCACTACTCTCAAGTCTCAACAACGTAATGTCCTGGAGTTTATGACACACGCGGTTGTTGCTGCTCGTGCAGGTAAACCTGCTCCTTCCTTGCTTCCTCAGGTGACCTCTTCTTCTGGCGATCACGACTTGATTGCGGCTTAATTTTGTTACTTCATTTTTTCTTCAACGTTAGGATATTGTTTCTTATTTGTACCCCCTGAACGGTTACCATCTGATCACTGTTTCACAAATGCAGCTATCACAGAGACTTTATTTTATAGCCCTCCTGCCACCGCAGGAAATTCAAGATTACGCAAATCAAATTAAGCAGTACTTTGCTGATAAATATGCTAGTCGTCACGCCCAAAAATCTCCACCGCACATCACCCTGCAACCGCCCTTTAAATGGGCAGATGCTGACGTACCAAGACTAGAAGAATGCCTGAAATATTTTGCCAGTGATCGAGAGTCTGTGCCGATTACACTGAGTGGGTTTGGTGCTTTTGCCCCTCGTGTGATATACATTAATGTTGTCAGAAGTTTAGAACTGATGACTTTGTATACTGATTTGATAATGTATATGGAGAGTAACTTGGGAATTGTTGACAAGGTTGGGAAAACTCGTCCCTTTGCTCCCCATATGACAGTTGCGTTTAGAGACTTAAGCAGGCAAAACTTTCAGGCAGCTTGGTCTGAATTTGAAAAGCAACAGTTACAGTTTGAGTTTACTGCTTCTGACTTAAAGCTGTTGCTACACGATGGTAGGCGGTGGAATGGTGAAGTACCCCATCTTGCCTTCGGCTGAAGATGGGGCTTCCCCCAAATCCAACT
>NZ_QMEB01000408.1 GCF_012912135.1 Brasilonema bromeliae SPC951
GTGTTGTATCTTCTCCTTTTTCTTTGATGTAAACGTGCTTTTCACGTTCGGGTATTTTCACATCGCATTTCAATAATTTCAATGGCATGACTTATTGCTCCTTTGGCTATTTCAATACTAGAACAAAGCTTTTTTTTCTTCTGTTTGAGAACTGGACTTTACAGCAGTTCTGTGTAAGGTGGGCAGTTCCTTCAACGGGACGCCACATCCTTCAAGTCGGCGAAGCGTTTCCCTTCGGAGTGGCTCGGGAACCCCCGCAACGGACTGCTCACTGATATCTCAAATGTTCATTAGATAAGCTTTTATGGGCAATGCCCACCTTACGATTTGTGGTGAGTCAGCGCTGCGGGAGGGTTTCCCTCCGCAGGCGACTGCGAACCCGGAGGGTCTAATCATAGAATTAGCGCACTAAACTAGTGCCAGTTGCGTAAGTTCTACCATTCTAGATACAGTGTTACCACCCACTGAAGTTCCAACCACAGGATAGGGTTTTTTTGCTTCAACGTTGAGGCGGGATCGCGGAGAATGCGTGTGGCGTTCATGCAAATAGCTTCGGAAATACCCAGGTTTTCGGCAACGCCTCTAAGAATGTCTTTGTAGGCATTGACTGAGGGAAACAGCTGGTCACAGGAATATACAACAAAATATTGAGAAAGTTTTGGAGGCTTGCCCCAGTAGGAATTTACGAGTTCGACATGACAGTACTCAAGCAACCCACTGAGTTCCGGACAGCGATCGTTGAGCACGGCGGTAAATTTTTGAACTAAAATCTCTTCAGTCAACATAATCAGTCATACTCCTTCAATCAGGTAAACAAGTTTTGGCGTAGTTGAAAACGCCGATTTATCAGAGAATGATAGGGTTGCATTGTCCTAGTCAAACAACCAAAACTTCGCCAGCAGTTTCTCAAGCTGATCATTAGACATAGATTTCGGAATCACAAAATTTGTGTTTTGATCAATCGCCTTTGCCAAGTTGCGATAGTGCTGTGCCTGTTGACACTCAGGAGCATATGCAATCACAGTCTTGCTGTAGAACTCTGCGCGTTGTACCATGTTGTTTCTGGGCATGGAGTAGATCATTTGAGTACCCAGTTGCTCTGCTAGAGCCTGAATCACATTGTCTTGTTGATCAACATTGCGAGAGTTGCAGATCAATCCTCCCAGACGTATACTACCGATAGAAGCATATTTTTGAATGCTTCGGCAGATATTGTTAGTCGCATACATTGCCATGATTTCCCCAGAAGTGATAATGTAAACTTCTTGAGCTTTGCCTTCACGAATGGGCATGACAAATCCACCACACACCACGTTACCGAGACCATCATAGAAAGTATAGTCAAGTCTGACTTCTTCATCGTAAGCACCAAGTTGTTCCAGCAACCCAATCGATGTCAGAACGCCTCGACCTGTGCATCCCACACCAGGTTCCGGTCCACCCGACTCTACACAAAGCGTCTTCCCCCATCCTTCCTTGCGGAAGTCTTCTAAATTCACATCTTCTTCTTTACGCAGTGTGTCCAGTACAATCTTCTGGTGCAATCCTCCCAAGAGCAGTCGGGTAGAGTCTGCTTTCGAGTCACATCCTACAACCATTACCTTACGACCCATATCGACCAGTCCAGCAACTGTATTTTGAGTCGTTGTGGACTTGCCAACTCCCCCTTTTCCGTAAATCGCAATCTTCCGCATAAAAACCTCGCTTATCGGGTTAAAACTAATCAGAAGTGAGGGATTTTTGTGTAAACAATTTTGTGTTTTCTGTTGTTTCAGGATTAGCAATTCTGAGCAAGAAAGGGGTGTAGGGGTATGGGGGTGTAAGGGGAGCCAGTGCGTTGGGCGGGTTTCCCGACTTGAAGCACCTGGCG
>NZ_QMEB01000409.1 GCF_012912135.1 Brasilonema bromeliae SPC951
TTTTGACAAAGAGTGTTTTTTTGTGTTAGGAATTGCTTCGGTAATATTTATAACAGATGCAACGGCAAATAAATGAAAAACACAACTCTAAACTCACAACACCACCAACCCGAACTAACAAACTCACAACACACACTGACCTGTTGTGTGAATTCTGGTGGTTCGCACCTGAGTGAACTCTCCGATTCGGAACTGCTCTTGGTTGTTGGTGGTGGGAACTGGAATCAGCCTCCTCAAAAAGAAAGATTCCTAAACCTTTTTTGGGCGGCTGTTAACTGGGCCAACTTCAATGGGCCAACTTCAAATCGTGGCAACCAGTTGGGATAGGGGTACTCTGCATTCTACCAAGGAGTGCATCAAATGCACACGGTTCTGTTAGCTTGGATAAACTTCTCTACCACAACTGCCACTTCCGGGCACTTGAATACCTAGCACTCGCTGTGCTCAAAGTCAAAAGTCAAAAGTCAAAAGTCAAAAAAGACTCTTACTTTTGACTTTTGATTTTTGATTTTTGAATTCCCCGCAGGGGCTGCTTCCCCAATTCGACTTGCTGGCTGGTTTGGCTTTTGGTTTATATCTTTGGCAAAAACCTCGATACTCAGATCTTGCATCTGCTTTTTCGTCCACCAAGAAATAAATTTCTTGGCTCAGAGCTACTGTAAGCTAAAGCTCACTGGATATACTTCAGTCCGTTTTAACGGACTTTGGCTATGAGCCTTGAACTTGAGTTCAAGGCGTACTCACCAGTGAGGTGCAAGATCTGAGGATACCGTTGCTATCCCCTCATCGCCAACAACGCCGTCCCATAAGCCGCTTCCATATTCACAGACTGCACCATAGGAACTTGCAAAATCCGCTTTCTAATCGCCCTCCAAGTAGGATTCGCCGCACCACCACCAGCAGTATAAACTTGGGTTAATCGGTCAGCTCCCAATTCTTGCAGTAATTCATATCCTCTTGCTTCTATCCGAGCAATGCTTTCTAGCAACCCATGCAAAAATTCTACATTACTAGCTGGACGCGGTTCCAGTCTTGGCAATAAATTTGAGTCATTTATCGGAAAGCGTTCCCCAGATTTCAACAACGGATAATAATCCAACTCGCTGACTTTTGACTCATCGATTTCACAACTCAAGCTTTCTAATTCACTTTTGGTAAAAAATTGCTGTAGCACTGCACCTCCTGTATTGGAAGCACCGCCAGTCAGCCATAACCCCCCCTCTGTCCCCCCCTTGTCAAGAGGGGGAAGGCGATGGCTATAAATTCCGTACCTCGAATCTTCCACGCGGGTATGACTCAACAGCTTCAGCACCAGTGTTGAACCAAGCGAAGTCACTGCTTCACCAGGGAGTTTGGCACCACTGGCAAGAAAAGCTGCAATACTGTCAGTTGTCCCAGCACACACGATACAATCTCGACGAAACTCGAATTGATCCGCAATCTCAGAGCGTAATTCACCAATCGGAGTTCCAGGAGTTATTACTTTTGGTAGATGAATTTTTATTTTTAAGTTTTCTAGCCATTCTGGGTATTTCAACTCTTCCACGTCATAACCCAGCTTTAATGCATTGTGGTAGTCAGTAATACCCAACTGTCCATGCAGGAGAAATGCTAGCCAATCTGCTTGATGCAGAAAATATCTGGCTTTAGGAAAAGAGGGCAATCGCGACATCCACAGAAGTTTAGCAAGGCTGGAAGTAGCACTTAATACTGTATGATTTGCCGGCGCTATGCTTCTTAACTCTTCGCTCACCACTGCTCCCCGTGCGTCGTTGTACAGCAGGGGTACGTCTACAGGTTTCCCCGCAGCATCACACAGCAGAACTGTGGAAGACGTACCGTTGATCGCAATTG
>NZ_QMEB01000410.1 GCF_012912135.1 Brasilonema bromeliae SPC951
CTTCTCCCCTTCTCCTCATCTCCCTTTGTTTTATGAGAAAATTCTGGCGAGGTCATCCCTATGCCAGATGTTTAGGGTGAAGAATCAAGCCAACACTTAAAACTGTATAAGATAGACAGGGATTGCTAGCACCTTGGCTTAAACTTGTTTTTGAAAATCACTTTACCTGAGATTCCCCTATGGACGCTACGGCACTTTGGCAACGATACCAGAAATGGTTATATTTCCATGAAGAATTGGGACTATACCTCGATGTGAGCCGGATGCGGTTTGATGACGCCTTTGTAGAGAAGTTGCAGCCGAAGTTTGAAAAAGCTTTTGCAGATATGGCGGAACTTGAGAAGGGGGCGATCGCCAATCCAGATGAAGACCGCATGGTTGGACACTACTGGCTGCGAAATCCTGATTTAGCCCCAACGCCAGAACTCACACAAGAAATCGTAGACAGCATAGAGCAAATCGAAGTATTTGCCGAAAAAGTCCACACGGGTGGAATTCATCCCCCAAAAGCGCCTCGCTTCACTGATATTATCTCTATTGGTATTGGTGGTTCTGCCTTAGGTCCCCAATTCGTTGCGGAAGCGTTAGCCTCAGACTTCCCGTCGCTGGGAATTCACTTCATTGACAATTCCGATCCAGCAGGAATTGACCGCATTTTGAATCATTTGAGAAACCGTCTCGCCAGCACTTTGGTATTGGTGATCTCCAAGTCTGGGGGAACGCCAGAACCGCGTAATGGTATGATTGAAGTTAAAAAAGCTTACGCTGGACAGAATTTGGACTTTGCTAATTATGCGATCGCCATTACCATGCCAGGTAGTAAGCTGGACGAACAAGCAAAATCCGAAAGCTGGCTCGCAAGATTTCCCATGTTTGACTGGGTGGGAGGACGCACCTCAGAATTGTCTGCTGTGGGGCTATTACCAGCGGCGTTGCAAGGCGTTGATATTCTCGCCATGCTAGAGGGTGCAAAACAGATGGATGACGCCACCCGCATCCCTGATATCAAACAGAACCCAGCCGCATTGTTAGCTTTGTCCTGGTATTATGCTGGCAATGGACGAGGCGAAAAAGACATGGTTGTCCTACCCTACAAAGACAGCTTACTTCTTTTCAGTCGGTATTTGCAACAGCTGGTGATGGAATCCTTGGGTAAGGAGAAAGACTTAGAAGGCAACGTCGTTCACCAAGGTATCGCCGTTTATGGCAACAAAGGCTCAACCGACCAACACGCTTATGTTCAGCAGTTGCGTGAGGGTGTGCCAAATTTCTTTGCCACATTCATTGAAGTTTTGGAAGACCGCAACGGACCATCTTCAGAACTTGAACCTGGAGTTACAATGGGCGACTATCTCTCTGGTTTTTTGCAAGGAACTCGACAAGCGCTTTATGAAAACCAGCGCGACTCGATTACTGTGACTATTCCTCAAGTGAATTCCCGGACAGTTGGTGCGCTCATCGCTTTATATGATCGCGCTGTCGGCTTATACGCCAGCTTAGTGAACATCAACGCCTACCATCAACCAGGCGTAGAAGCTGGTAAAAAAGCTGCGGCTGCAATTCTGGAGTTGCAAAAACAAGTCGTAAAAGTTTTGCAAACAGAAAAAACAGCCCTCTCTATAGAGGAAATTGCTCAAAAAGCAGGTGCAACAGACAAAATCGAGGCAATTTATAAGATTGTGCGTCATCTACAGGCAAATCAGCGCGGAGTCGTGTTGCAAGGAGATCTAGGACAACCCAGCAGCTTGAAGATTTCTGTTAGCTAATTAAAACAGTCAATAGTGAACAGTGAACAGTAAACAGTAAACAAGGGGTGGACGAG
>NZ_QMEB01000411.1 GCF_012912135.1 Brasilonema bromeliae SPC951
AGGCCGTGGAGATGAGGGAGTAACGGAGTGAGGGAGTGAGGGAGAGACTTCTAATTTTGAATTGATTTGTTTCCCTTCCTGGGGTAAGTACAGTGTAAAAGTACTACCTTCCCCAAGACGACTGTGAAGTTTAATTTCTCCACCAAGAAGGCGGGTGATTTCGCGACTCACTGATAAGCCTAACCCCGTACCGCCATATCTGCGACTTGTGGTGCCATCAGCTTGTTGAAACGCCTCGAAAATTATCTTTTGCTTATCTGAAGCAATGCCAATGCCTGTATCGCTGACTGCAAATGCTATCACAGTTTGAGCACGATTCAAACTTTCCTGGTCATGACTCCAGCCTTGTGTTGTCACAAACACCTGCAAGCTGACTTCTCCACGATCTGTAAATTTAAAAGCATTGGCGAGGAGATTTTTCAAGACTTGTTGTAAGCGCTTTGGATCGGTGTAGATGCTTCTTGGCAGTTCGGGAGCGAAATTTATCGTGAAATTGAGTGCTTTATCAATCGCGACTTGTCGAAAAGTTCGCTCAATGTGTTCTTGTAATTCTGTAAGCAGCATCTGGTCTATGTCAATTGACATCGTTCCAGATTCGATTTTTGCTAGATCCAAAATGTCATTGATCAGCGTCAAAAGGTCGTTTCCTGACGAGTAAATCGTACGGCTATACTCAACTTGTTTTGCAGTCAGGTTTTTCTCAACGTTATCTGTTAGCAATTTCGCCAAAATCAATAAGCTATTTAGCGGTGTCCGCAATTCATGGGACATATTCGCCAAAAACTCAGACTTGTATTTTGACGAGAGTGCTAGTTGTTCGGCTTGCTCTTTTAAATCTAGGCTTGCTTGTTCAATTTCTTCATTTTTACGCTCAACTTCCTTGTTTTGCAAAGCTAATAATTCCGATCTTTCTTCTAGTTCCGCGTTCGTCTCTTGTAATTCTTCTTGCTGCTTCCTCAATAAATCCTCGGAGGCTTGCAGGGAATTTGCCTGTTCTTCTAGACGCTTGTTCGTTTCCCTGAGTTCGTTTTGCTGACTTTGTAACTCGTGTGCTAAAGACTGCGACTGTTTGAGTAACTCTTCAGTCCGCATACTGGCGGCGATGGTGTTTAATACAATCGCTATACTTTCAGTCAGTTGGTCGAAGAATGACAGATGAATTTCGTTAAAACGTCGGAATGAGGCTAGTTCAATCACTGCTGTGACTTGTCCTTCAAATAGGACAGGTAAGACAACAACATTGAGCGGAGTTGCTTCGCCTAAGCCAGAACCAATTTTGACATAATCTTGCGGTACCTCCGTCAGCAGAATACGTTCTTTTTCTAAAGCTGATTGTCCGACCAAACCTTCACCCAAGTAGAAGCGGTTCGCAAGTTGCTTGCGCTCACGGTAAGCATAGCTAGTGAGTAATTTTAAATACTGTATTTTATCCGCGTTTTCCATGATAAAGAACACGCCATGCGAAGCCCCCACAAGCGGTGCTAATTCGGAGAGTATTAGTTTAGACACCGTTTCTAAGTCACGCTGACCTTGAAGCATGCGGGTGAACTTGGCGAGGTTCGTTTTCAACCAGTCTTGTTCAGTGTTTTTCTGCGTTGTCTCGCGCAGGTTGGCAATCATTTGGTTGATGTAGTCTTTAAGCATGGCGACTTCACCTTGCGCCTCGACGGAAATTGACCGCGTTAAGTCGCCTTTGGTGACAGCAGTTGCGACTTCGGCGATCGCCCGCAACTGAGTCGTCAGGGTAGCAGCCAGTTCATTCACATTATCTGTCAAATCTTTCCAAGTTCCCGCAGCCCCCGGCACTTTCGCTTGTC
>NZ_QMEB01000050.1 GCF_012912135.1 Brasilonema bromeliae SPC951
ACGCCGCAAAAATACAAGGGTTGTCCATCCTTGTCGAGGGTTTGCCCAACCCTTGACAGTTACAGGGGAAATCGACCGGGAGCAGTTACGGCTTCTTAGTCGTGGTAGAGACACTCAAACACGGATTATGCCTCGCAATGAGTTGGAACGGCAAATATCACTTGTTTGGCAGGAAGTTTTAGGAATTGGACAAATTGACATTCACAGCAACTTTTTTGAACTGGGTGGGAGTTCTATCAAGGCAATTATTTTGGTCAATAAATTAGAAAAACAACTAGGACGAAACTTTCATTTCACACTCATGATTGAAGCTCCAACGATCGCTCAATTTTCATCGTACATTCAGAACAATTATCCAGAACTCAATTCTAGAGTGCAAGGTTCTAATGTGGGTACAACAAACAGCAAAACAACGGTGCTATCTGAAAAAACTAACGTCACGCAAATTGCGAAAACACTAATTACTGTTGCAACCGATATAGAGGAGGGAGAAATTTGAAAACAGTTGATCGATTGTTAACTGACCTAGAAAAGTTGGAAATTCAACTTTGGCTAGATGAAGAAGTTCGTCTGCGCTACAGCGCCCCCAAGGGAGCTTTGTCTTCACAGTTACGCGACGAATTGCGAGAACGTAAAGCAGAAATTATTGAATATCTGCATCACAAACATCAAATAGCAAAGTTCCCACCTATTGAGTCTATCTTGGTCAAGATCCAGCCTGCTGGAACTAAGCCGCCTTTGTTCTGCATTCACCCAGCTGGTGGTAATGTCTTCTGGTATTTAGAATTATCCCGTCATCTGGGTTTGGATCAGCCTTTGTATGGCTTGCGACCACCTAATTTGTACGGGGAAGAGGAACCTTTAAACTCTATCGAGGATATGGCTACAGCTTATATCAAAGCCATGCAATCCGTTCAGCCCCAAGGGCCTTATCACCTTGCAGGTTCTTCTTTTGGTGGACTTGTCATTTATGAAATAGCACAGCAATTGCAAGCTAGTGGTCAAGAAGTTTCTTTTGTAGGAATGTTGGATATGGCTTTACTCACATCTACAGATTTGAAAAACCAGATAGAAAGAGTGGGTAATGAATACTATCTAGTATTAACCTCTTTTGCTGACAGTACAGCAGGTGCTTTAGGTGAGTATTCGCAGCAAATAATAATAGATGAATTGCGAAGTTTTTCTGAATTAGACGCACAATTAAACTATATTTTGCAGAAATTAATCAAACTTAAACTTTTACCTGTTGAATTTACATTTGAGCAGTTTCGCCATCTTTTTGATGTATTTGAAGGCAATGTCATAGCTGGAATGCGCTACACAATCAAAACATACCCTGGTAAAGTTGTTTTCTTCCGCGCAACAGAAGACATAATCGACTTATTTCACGAACATCAAGACTCAACAAGAGGCTGGTCAAAATTCGCACTTGGTGGGGTAGATGTTCATGAGATAGAAGGAAACCATTACTCTATGCTTCGTAGTCCGGTTTTAGCCGAAAAAATCAAGCCTTATCTAGTAAAATCTTAGTTTCAGCGTCAATTAACCGTCTTTTGAGCTTCCGCTCCCTATTGGAAAGTCAGAAGAGTCAATGGGCGTTAACTCTTTTCTCCCCTGCTCCTGTGCTCCCTTGCCCCCCTGCTTGCCAATACCCGCAAATTTCTTATCCGAACCGTATTGGGACTTGATATTCTTTCAGTCCTAATACCAATTCTTGAGGCATTTATCTGGCACCATCTCAATTTGAGGCAGGATTTACTTCCATTGCCCACACTCAAGAAGATGTTGAGCAGACGCTAGAAGTCGCACGGGATGTCATGTCAAACCTGTAAATTGGATACTCAGTACTGAGGTAGAAAAATTGGGGACTAGGAATTTTCCTTTCTAGTCCCCAGCCTTTAATTCTCAGTCCTTTTTTAACAACCGCAGCCGTTATGACCGCAGCCTTTCATAACCCGCAACTTTTACATCATAGATAGCTAAAGGAAATAGAGTCGGATTCACGTAAGCCTCAGCCAATGATTTCACGTTGGGTGCTATAAATCCCTGTTGGGATTCGTTCACTTCAAGACTGATGCATTCATAAAAATTATCAAGCGTGACTTCACGTAAATGAACCATTACCAAACCTACTCCTGTATTTGGTTGTTCATGAATCTTGTCTGGATACAGGGAAGTGGTATGTGGAGCGATATCGCCCCACATACCAAACTGCAAAAGTACTAGTGTTACTCTTCTTCGACTAACTCTAGTTCTTCTTCATCTTCTTCATCTTCACTTGTCTTGCTCACAGAGTTAGCAGAAACAACCGCTCCCATCTCTAGTTTTTCACGCACCAGCTGCTTAATTTTTTCAGCAAATTCAGGTTTTTCTTCTAGGTACTTAATGGCATTGTCTCGTCCTTGAGAGATGTTTTCACCGTTGTAGCTGTACCAAGCTCCTTTGCGGATCAAGATACCAGTTTCTTCTGCCAAATCGACAAGACAACCCAAAGTAGAAATACCTTTACCAAAGATAATGTCAAATTCTGCGACTCTAAAAGGTGGTGCTACTTTATTCTTCGCAACTTTGACTTTGACACGGTTACCAAATTCCTCTGTACCCTTTTTCAAGGTTTGAATCCGGCGAATGTCTAAGCGTACTGAAGCATAATACTTGAGAGCGTTACCGCCAGTTGTGGTTTCTGGGTTACCGTAGCTGACACCAATTTTTTGGCGCAGTTGGTTCAAAAATATTACTGAGCAACCAGATTTACCAATATTTCCAGTAATTTTTCGTAGGGCTTGGCTCATCAATCTCGCTTGAAGACCAACGTGAGCATCTCCCATCTCGCCTTCAATTTCAGCACGGGGAACAAGGGCTGCGACTGAGTCAATCACAACAATGTCAACTGCAGCAGAACGGACAAGTTGATCGACAATTTCTAAAGCAGCTTCCCCAGTGTCAGGTTGGGAAATGAAGAGATTTTCAGTGTCAACACCCAACGCTCCAGCGTAGGCGGGGTCAAGGGCGTGTTCAGCATCAACATAGGCAGCTATACCGCCATTTTTTTGTACTTCCGCAACCGCGTGCAGTGCTAGTGTGGTCTTACCAGAACTTTCTGGACCATAAATCTCAATCACCCGTCCCTTGGGTAAACCACCACCTAGTGCTAGATCCAGGGTGAGTGCTCCACTAGAAATTGTCTCTACCCGCATCCGGGTAGCATCACCCAAGCGCATGATTGTTCCTTTGCCAAAGGTACGCTCAATTTGGTTGAGTACCATGTTGAGCGCTTTTTGCTTGCCAGCATTATCTGTGGTGTTAACAGCCATTCGATCCCTCTATGTATCTGTATCTATATATTTGTGGATTTGTTTATGGATTTAGCAAGTGGGGTTTGCAAGCTTGATTAGAACTAATGTACTATTTTTATTGAAACACACTTTGCGAGTTTAGAACCGGATTTAAGAGGCAAGTGTGACAATATCCTAACGCAAGAGCTGCCTCGTGTGGGTAAGTAAAAATAACTATGTAGCAGATTTGATAAAGAATATTCTTCACATAATATATGGTAATGGTCAGTGACTACTCGCACTGCGGAAAATATGCTTGACTGTGTATCTAAACTGAAATGATAGAATCCGACCGACCTTGGGACCTGATTGCTGAGACAGCCCTCTCAGTAGCTAGTTTAACTGACTACATCCGCTTTTTAATAGAACAAGATGAGGAATTGCAACGAGTTTGGGTGACTGGAGAAGTTTCCAGCGCTAACCACCATCGCAGTGGATTATTTTTCACCTTACAAGACCCTGATAGTAGTGCAGCAATTAAGTGTGTCGTGTGGAATAGCCAAGTGACAAAACTAGCACAGATACCCATTCGAGGTGAGCAGTTAATTATATTAGGAAGTATAAGAATTTATCGAGAACGCGGAGAGTATCAGCTTTCCGTTTGGCAAGCTTTGCCAGCTGGTGTTGGTTTGCAAGCGCTACGTCACCAGGAACTGCGAAAACGGTTGGAGGCGGAGGGGTTATTTGATTCGCAAAGAAAGCGATCGCTTCCTCCTCACCCCCAAACAATCGCCGTTGTCACCTCACCCACAGCTGCGGCTTGGGGCGATATTCAAAAGACTCTGAAACAAAGGTATCCAGGTTTACACATTCTTTTCTCTCCTGCTACAGTACAAGGTGAGCAAGCCCCGGAATCTATAGTAAATGCTATTCGACGGGTGGAGGTGGATGGACGCGCCGAGGTACTACTTTTAGCACGGGGTGGTGGTGCAGTTGAGGAATTAGCTTGCTTTAATGATGAACGGGTAGTGCGAGCAGTTGCTTGTTGTTCTATTCCGGTGATTACTGGGATTGGTCATCAAAGAGATGAGTCTTTAGTAGATTTAGTGGCAGATGCTGCGCTGCATACACCTACAGCTGCTGCTGAGCGAGTTGTTCCAGCACTGGCAGAATTGTATAATCAGCATCAGCAACGAGTTGTTGCTTTACAGCAGAGCGTACGTTTTTCTTTGGAAACTGCACAAAAACAACTCCAAGAAAAGCGAAACCGCTTGCGACGTTTACGGTTAGATCGACAAGTGCAGCAGGAGATACAAGAACTTGCTTGGAAGCGTCAACAATTGGTGCGTGCAACAACAACGCAATTGCAGCAAGCAACGCAGCATGTAGAAATGTTACGCCAAAAGTTAGCGACTCTTGACCCTAAAGCTGTTTTGCAGCGTGGTTATGCGGTGGTGCGTCAGCAAAATGGTGCGATAAGCCGGAGGCTTGACGCTACGCGTATCGCTCGTTCTGCTGCTGAGTTGGCTGTGGGAGATGAGTTGTTGGTTCAGTTGGGGCAGGGTGAGGTTAAAGTTAGGGTTAGGGAAGTTAAAGATTAAAAACCAATACAGTTCAGTTAGAGCCAAAAACCTTAAACTGTGTAGGTAGGGTCGCCAGCGCGAATGACGGTGAGACTAATGCTGCGGGAGGGTTACCCTCCGCAGGCATCTGGCGTTAGCCGTCAGGCGTGCCGTAGGCATACCCGAAGGGCTTTCCCGACAGAGGGTAAGAGCGTTTGAGGAACGAAACCCAACATTTATAGGAGTTTGTTGGGTTTCACTACGTTCAACCCAACCTACAGTTATCCTTAACTGAACCGTATTGGATTAAAAACCGCCAAGACGCCAAGGACGCCAAGAGTTTTTATGAATCAAGGTTGGAATTATGAGGTAATGGTTGCTGAAATAGAGAGAATTATTGCTCGGATTGAGGCGGGTGATTTGGAATTAGAAGAAGTGTTTGACCAATTTGCAGCGGCTGTTGAGTATTTACGTCAATGTGAGAGTTTTTTGCAGGAGCGACAACAAAAGGTGGATTTATTGATTGAAACTTTGGTAGTGAAGAGTGAAGAGTGAGGAGTGAAGAGATTTTCTTTTTCTTTTCACTTTTCACTATTTCCCATTTCTTTTCACTTTTCACGCTCATAAATGCAAGAAGTCTAATGTTAATTAGGTCAATTGTTGACTTTCTTGTCAACTATCCGGGAAGTTGCTCGTTACCTTAATTTCAAAAAACTTTGCCTCGTAAGGGGTTTGGCTCCCGATTCTCGTCTTACTATTGATCTAACCAGTTAAGCAGCCCAAGTGAAGTCATACTTCCGAAAAAGTGAGCACCAATCAGGTTGACGTTTGTCAAAACTACAAAAAGATCTAGGGAACGAATGACATTTTCAGGTCTATAGACTGCCACTCCTTGAGGCAGAGCTAGCGATTTCGATAGTACAGCAATAACGGTCACTTCAGATGCCAGAAAAGCTAACAATAGCCCAATCAAACTGACAATTAACCCAGTTTGTAATACTTGAATTACCTCCTCTTTCTTTGGATGTAATTCACGATTAGGCGACTGTAAAAGTTTGTCTAAACGCTTATAGCGGGAAACCCAATAAAGCCTGAAACACAGCACTAAAATTCCAATAATACCTAAAAAGACTCCAAACCCCATGACCGAATTAGTCGTTGTTTGGACAGTGGAACTACGGCTAAATATAGCTAACAACAAAGCCAAGCTAGAAACAGCGCCTAGTGCTAACTGTACCCAGAAGCTAATCGGTCTTACTACGCCGAAGGTGGCTGCAAATCGTTGTTTAGTCGGTGCAGGTAGGTATGAATTTAAGTCATTTGACATATTCGTTCTCCTGAAATTTAGTTGGCAAAAGTGGAAAGCTAGTATTTATTCAAAAAATATAGGTTAAAAACTTGATAAATATATGCTTTACTAACAGCCAATGCAGCGCATCCTGTCTAGGTATCAAATATTAACCTAAGTTAAGTCAGTCTATAGAAGGATGTAGCGAGCAGACATTTTTTTATTGTAGGTAGTAATCAATTTAGACAGCAGACACGCGATGCCAATCTGAAGGCGCTCCCGGTCACCTTCGGGTTCATCGACCAAACGATCAACAACACTGAGGGCGCGAAACGGTAGCCTGACCCAACGGTTCGGGAGCCAGACCATGATCCGCAACACAATTTATCCGAGATTTCGTCCCTTCAGTAGACAAGAGAGAAGTTGGCAATTTCATCTTGGTCTGGCTGTCAGGGAATTTTCACTTGTTTGTTAGCTTCAATCGCAAGTCCTAACAGGGCTTTGAGGGTGTGGAGAGGATTGAGCTTAGCAGCCAAGCCATGTAGAAACGGAAAGATGGTTGTCGCCACTCTAAAAAGCTCCGGTGTTGTACGAATTTATATAGAACCTCAAGAGAGTCGTGCTTTTTTTTTATTCTCTGACTATATTAAATTCAGCACCTGTAAATCGTTTCGGTTTATCCAATCTCGGTTTGAGCACAACTGGTCAACTTGCCTATTGAAATCTAAAAACAGATGAGATTGGTGCCAAATCAGCATAAACTTTTTGATGGTAAAGCTAACAAGAGAGGTTGCTGTGGCTAAATTCTTATTCGTAACTGATTTAGACAATACCCTGGTAGGTGACGACAAGGCGCTGCTTGAACTGAACGATCGCCTACATGCGACACGCCAAGAATACGGTACCAAGATTGTTTATGCCACAGGGCGATCGCCTCTTCTTTACCAACAGATCAAAGATGAAAAAAATCTTTTAGAACCCGATGCCCTGATTCTATCTGTGGGGACAGAAATTTATCTTGACGGAAGTCATACTCCTGATTCAGAATGGTCAGAAAAACTTTCATCTGGTTGGAACCGTGAAATTTTAGTATCAACGACGACTGCTTTTTCTGAGTTAGTTCCGCAACCTGACTCAGAACAGCGTCCTTTCAAGATGAGTTTTTTCCTTCAAGAAGAGTCAGCAGCAAAGGTTTTACCCCAACTGGAGTCAGAGTTGCAAAAATCTGGTTTAGACGTAAAGTTAATTTATAGTAGCGGTATAGACCTTGACATTGTACCTTCTGGAAGCGATAAAGGACAGGCAGTACAGTTTCTCCGCCAAAAGTGGAAGTTTGTAGCAGAGGTGACGGTTGTTTGTGGCGATTCTGGTAATGATATTGCTTTATTCTCTGTTGGCAGTGAAAGAGGAATTATTGTCGGAAATGCTCGTCCAGAGCTACTTCAATGGCATAATGAACATCCTGCTAACTATCGTTACCTGGCAACAAATTTTTGTGCTGGTGGAATACTGGAAGGTTTAAAACACTTTGGTTTCTTAGAATGATTAGCTATCTCAAAGGCATTGTTGCTGCTATCCAAAACAATAGTGGTCATCGCTATACTCTGACTCTGGAAGTGAATGGTATTGGGTATGATTTGCAAATCCCTGCACGACTGGCACAGCAGTTGCCAAATACTGGAGGTGAAGTGCAGATTTTTACCCATTATCAAATTCGAGAAGAGGTACCATTGCTTTATGGCTTTGGTTCACCAGGAGAACGAGATGTGTTTCGCCACTTGTTAGGTGTTAGTGGTGTTGGTGCAGCTATAGCGATCGCCCTGTTGGACACTTTGGAATTACCAGAACTCGTGCAGACGATTATCACAGGTAATCTTCAATTACTCATTCAAGCCCCTGGTGTTGGCAAAAAAACCGCAGAACGTATTTGTTTGGAACTCAAAGGCAAATTAGTAGAGTGGCGTAAGACAGCAGGCTTCTTCGTCGCGACAGGCAGTCCAGCACCAGGTATTATCGAAGAAGTACAAATGACTCTCCTAGCATTGGGTTACACTGCCAATGAGGTGAGTCATGCCTTGCATGTCGTCAGTGAAGATATTGGACTTCCTAAAGACGCCTATGTGGAAGAGTGGATTAAACAGGCGATCGCTCATCTCAGCAGTGAATATAGTCAGTAGTTGGATACCTAAGCTGTGAGAGTCATCTGCCTCAGGAAGCGACAAAACCGTGTATGAATCCTTGATTCACACGGCTTCTCAGTAAGTTGGTGCTTGTGACGTACACCTATAATTCCGAGTGAAAAAGAATTAGGATTGAGCAACTTTGTCTGCTTCAAGCCATGTCTATGACTAAGATACCCCGTTTAAAATCAAGCGACATCCAGAGTTAGCGCAAAGATAGACCAAAGCGCAAGCATTTTTCTTACCACTTCTGTGTCAATGCCCAAGATTTTCAGGCAGCTTAAGTGATCCATCACGTTCAACATACTATACTCTGCCACACGGAAATCTTGCTCATACGCAAATTGCCGCGCCTGCTCAAGTGTTGCAAAATTATTATCTACTAAAGACCTGCCTGTAAGCTTAGTACCTGTTTGTAATAGCTTCTGTAAAGAAGCATCAAATTCTTGTGACTGCGTTAGACTAGCTGTGTGAATAAAGTCAGGGGTAATCCAGACGCCACCGTAGTGTTGAAGCATCTCGCGAACATTGGCACACACAAGTTGTTTTTCTGCCATATTCAGATGTGTCAGCAACCCCTCACACAAAATTATGATTGGCTGTCCCGCTTTTAGTAGTTCAGCACTTTTTAAAAACTGACTTGGACGGCTAGTAGCATCAATTGAAAGAAAGTGCAGATTGGGACGTTCCCCAACAAGTTGTTCAACCAGTTGCTGTTTGCAACGAATCATTCTAGGCAAGTCAGTTTCAATAAATGTGATGTTCGGATGACAAGACATGAAAAGACCACGCGGTAGCAAACCGGATGCTAGTTCTAGAACTTGCCCTATTTGATATTGAGCCATGACTTGGTTGATAGCTTTATAGCGAGCTTCCACACGTGCAGTAAGCAAAGCACTTTTGTCTTGATTTTGTGGCTCAGATAACTCTACCAACCCTTGCGCTTCTACCAATTGCGCCAACTCTTTGGCATAAGGAATATCTGTGAACTGTCGAGCTTTGCTAACCATGAAAGCAGTGTGGATAATTTTGTCATAGTCACTAGCTTGCATTTTTCGATAAGTTTTTTTGAACTACTATCAAGTAGTTTAAAGATAAATTTACACAATAGTACGACTTTTAGTTATAAATTTGTTTTATAGTTAATAACTATAACTTAATTGTATAAAGTAAGAAAAATAACCTCCTCCACTTCTCTACCGTGCCCACAAACCCCTACGCTTGGATCGAAGAATCCCTGACCACAATTCACCGTGCTGACTGGTATCGCTCAGTACAAACAATTCACGGTCTTCCAGGAGCAACGGTTCTTTTGGAAGGACGAGAGGTTATCAATTTTGCCAGTAATGATTATTTGGGATTGGCAGGGGATCAGCGGCTGATTGCAGCAGCAACGATCGCTACCCAAGAATTGGGTACAGGTAGCACTGGTTCGAGATTACTCAGCGGACATCGAGAAATACATAGAGAATTAGAGAGAGCGATCGCATCACTCAAACAAACAGAAGACGCTCTCGTTTTTAGTTCTGGCTATCTGGCGAATCTAGGGGCAATCACTGCTATTGTAGGTAAGCGTGATTTGATTTTATCTGACCAGTACAATCATTCTAGTCTGAAAAATGGGGCAATTCTCAGTGGTGCGACGATTGTTGAATATCCTCATTGCGATGTTGAAGCATTAAGAATCAAACTCAGTCAACAAAGGCAAAATTATCGACGTTGTCTGATCATCACTGATAGCGTCTTCAGCATGGACGGTGATTTATGTCCTTTGCCAGCACTGTTGGAAATAGCGGATGAATTTAGCTGTATGCTGCTCATTGATGAAGCGCACGCCACTGGCGTACTAGGGAAAACTGGCGCTGGATGCGTAGAACATTTCGGATGTACAGGAAGGCAGTTGATTCAAATTGGGACTTTGAGTAAAGCTTTGGGTAGTCTAGGCGGGTATGTGGCTGGAAGCACAACGATTATAGACTTTTTGCGGAATCGGGCACCAACATGGATTTACACCACCGCACTTTCCCCGGCTGATGTAGCAGCAGCACTCACAGCTATAAAAATAGTACAGCAAGAACCACAACGCCGCGTTCAATTATGGCAGAATGTCGCCCAACTCAAACAGGTTATGCAACAGCAACTACCCAAGCTGAAATTGTTACCGTCCTCCTCACCCATTCTCTGTTTTGAATTATCAAGTGCAGCAGATGCGCTTAAAGCTGGACAACACCTCAAATCAGCTGGTATTTTCGCTCCTGCTATTCGTCCCCCTACCGTTCCTACGAGTCGGATACGAATTTGTATTATGGCAACTCATGAATTGACTCATATTGAAAAATTGGTAGAAGCTTTGAGCAGTATCTAAACTGAAGAACCTTAATCTTTCATGGTCTAAGTTAAGAATAACAATACTACGATGTCTCCGATAGTCAGAGATTTTTTCACCACTTTGTAACTTGGTACTTATTGAACTTTTTTTCTAGCTAGCATGAATTTCTTCAATCAGATTACGCCTTTTTAACCAATCAAGTTCTAAAAGAGCAAACCCAAGAGTCACTCGCTTCTCAAACATTCAAAATTCAAAAAAGGTCATGGGGATACAGGGGAATCAGGGTGATAGGTGGTGGAATGGTAAAACAAGAAAAAGCAGATAGCCAGTGAAGAAAGCTCGCAATTATTCGTAAGTTAATAACTTCTGTATTCACCCAGCAGTGCTGAGTTTACAATTGTGCTGAAGAAATTTCAATGATAGTCATCCTTTTGTAAGCATGCAAAGATGCACAATCAGATTGTGATTAGAGTCACAGCGTGATAGTTGAAATACTTGATATAAATATGTTAACTAATAAATATTGCTGGCAAATTTCAAATAAGCATAATAACCTCGAACACTAATTGATACATTTTTCTGTACAAATTAGAACAACAAAGTTAATAAGCTGTCACACCTACAACTTGGACATTTATTAGTTCGGGGAGTCAACACTTAAATGCAAAGACGCTCCGCCTCCGCTTTGAAGACAGCCAGTGCCCGAAAGCGGGTTTTCCGGCACAAAAAAGCCAGTGAATTGAGGAGACACGCACCAAGTGTGAACTGATGTTAATTAAACAAAGACTGCTTGTTCGTATCTCCTCCACAAGATGCTGCTTTAAACGCCGTTCATATCAACCGTTGCGTAAGCCATAGGCATACCTGTAACGGTTAAAAAGAACTCAAGACTGTTGACTTGAAGCAAAAAAGTGCAAGATGTACGCGCATCTGCTGAGTATACTTTTCAAAAAGTTTATCAAAGCAAATCAAAGCAAACAATAGTAACTGTACCTAAAACTGTCATGAATCAACTATAAACTCTTTAGACTACATAACTAATCTGTGTTTTAGAATGTCAATATTGAAGCCGTAAAGTTTTTAGACTTAGACTTACATACGGATTTCCTGTGGGCGTTTCTAACAAAGAATAAGTTGTGTAGTTAGTGTAAAGCCTGTAAACTCAAGTATTCTTGGACTTTATATAAACTTAAAATTTGCTTCATCAAAAATATTTGAGTTAATTGATTGTTAACTTAAGTACCAACAGTAAAAACACTTAATATTTATTAGGGACTTAAACAATTTTCTCCAAGAAAATAATACCGAAAAGCCTTGTTTTTACTGGTTAAAAGGTAAGTTAGGGGAAGTCTAGCTCTTGTTCAATATTTCTACTTACAAAAAATATTGGTAAGTTCAATTGTTCTTAACAACAGAGTTTTTTCATAGATTCTTTTTAAAGATTTATAGGGACTTTATCTAAATCTGGAAACAATGTCTGAATAATTGTATATGGGTGTAAAGCAAAAAATAAAGATTTCCTCTGACAAAAGGTATTCTCAAATAACTTATACGTAAAGAAAATGAATATAATTGCTCGTTTACTTAGTACATTTGCTATTTCTATATCTGCGGTTGCTGTTATGCCCTACTTCGCCATAGCGCAAGAAACGCTAACTGCTCCCGAACAACAAACGACGCAGAGAGTTTGCTCTTCCGATTCAGTTGAAAATTTGTTGCCTCCGCCAGTTAGTCAGGAAAGTCGTTCTCCACTTTCTTACTTGGGGGAGGAAGGTTTTACACAGAACCCAGATGGTTCTTGGACCTGTTATGTGAGTGATTCTAGGAAGCAAGGACGTTACTATACCCTGTTTAAAGTCCAACAAATAAATGGAAAGCTTGTAGCCAGTTCTTTTCTAGACGGCGGTATTCTCGTGGAAGGTCAAGACAACCGCAGCTTAGACTTCTTCATGATGCTCATAGAGAAGCATACAAAGGCAAATCAAGGAAATCGTGAAAGTATACGCAGATATCTGGATGCGTTCTTTTCCTTCGTCAAGCAAGGTAAGATACAACTTTCTAATCGTGGTTACCTCTTTGATCAACCAAGCGGTGCAGTTGTTATATACCACCCTGTCACAGGCGGAAAACTTAAAGGAGCGGCAATTACCATCAATATCAGCTCGCCTGAGAATTTATCTTCCTCTCCTGTCTCATAGGCTTTCAAAATTAGTTGTTGGAGGTAAATCCCTTGAAGTCAAAAGTTAAAACAATCGTTGTCACATTATCATCCTTAGCAACAGTAGTTAATACGTCTCAATCTGCTTCTGCTCAGTTGAAAGTTGGAAACTATGGTATTCAACAAGGACTTGAGCATAACTATCTCCAGTACCAGATATCGGGGCGTCCTTTAAATCAAATGCGAGGTATTCCTGCATGTAGTGTGGGATTTGGTGCCGCTTGTAACAAAGCAGGAGCAGTGTTTCAGAAATTAGTTGAGTCAAATGGTGGTCCAACCCAGGAACAGTTGCTGATACAAGCTGCTGGAGGGGAAGAAAACTACCAGAATTTTGCTAAATTTTACGGAAATGACCCCAATCTGACTCAGATACCGTACGCCTCATTCTGGCGGAACGACGACCCCAATATCGTGGACGGATATCGCTATCTTGTTGGGCAAACAGTCAATCAAACTCCTCAAGAAGGTCTGGGACAAGTTACCAACAACTTTTACTGGGCACCTCAAGGAAGCGGGAACTCACTTGACGCCCGTAATGGCTTACTAGATTTGAAATACTCTTATGGACGTCTGTTGCTTGAAGAGGTGGCAAAAATTCCCGATGCACAGCAGCAGATTCAATCTTTGGGTTTAGCGCCAGAACTGACGAAGTTTTACTCGGAAAAACTTTCCAGTTCGATGCGTGTATTGAACTCTGGGAATGAAGAGTCTCTTAAAGAGGCGATTCTCAAAGACCTCTCGATACCCTATTCACCAGATGGGGCAGAGATTGGACGTCCAAATCTTGGCATTCCTCCAACTAATTCGTTCACTGAGGAAACTCTCGCTGGAGATGTTGTTCCCTGGGAAACTGCAATAGCGCTAGATCCAGAAGGGGTAAACGTTGAGCTTCCTCCCAGCCTTGCAGAAGTTGCTTTATTCCCACAAACAGGAGAAAGTTCTTTTCCAACGGGCTGGCTTGCTGGCCTGCCTGTGTTATTCTTACTTCTTCTTGCTTTTGGTGGTGGTGGAGATAGTTCTTCCGGTCGAGGATCAAGTGCAGTAGCGAGTACACCTCCTATTAGTGCTCCTCCTTCAGGAGGTGGGTCTATTCCTCCTTCGGGCGGTGGTGGTGGTTCTGGTGGTTACAACCAAATCATTGAAGTTCCGTCCAAGCCTCCTGTAACTACTCCGCCGGGACAGGAAGTGAAAAAGGTACCAGAACCAGCAACAATAACGCCGCTTGTGTTGTTGATCATTGTCCTTTACGTACTAAATCATAAGCAGTGGCGTATACAAACTAGAGGTTAAATTCTTTTGTTGTGTATTCAGATCATCAGTTGGGGTGTAGAAAACGCTCGCATTCTTCTGTTTCCTTAAAGAATGCGAGCGTTAGTTTTTGAGTCTGTGCCAGGTAGATGCTTAAGTAACCTTGTCAGCTACAAAACTTCTTATTGAGGTTTGTTGTTTGTATTTGATGAAGGTTGTGCTGGAGCAACTTTTGCATTGACCTTCACACTTTTTACACCTTTAATCTGTTGTGCCAAAGTGGGAATTTTATTGAGTTGTTCTTGTGTAGGAACTGTTCCAGCTACTGTTACAGAACCCTCTTTAGCGTCAACTGTTAACTGACTGGCTGGTAAATTAGCCTCTAACTTACCGCGAACCTCACTTTTTAAATCATCATCATTTCTTTTGGCGTCACCACCATTCACATTGTTACGTTGTTCGCGTGCTCTAATATCAGACTCTATTTGGTCTTTACGAACTTGGGTAGTGGCGTCTTCTTGAGTTTTCTGAGCCGTTTCTTGCGTTGGGGCCTTAACATTTTCATTTGTCCCTGAGGGAGCATCTGCACTTGTTTTTGAAGGGGATTCGCAACCCACCGCACCAATAGCAATAACACCGCTAATGATCAATGGAATAAACTTGTTCATCTTCTGTCTCCTACTGAAATATTTCAAAAAATTCCTTGACAAAATTCCTTGACATAGGTAGCTATTAACAGCAAACAGTTACCCAGCTATCCAAAACACGGAGACGAGAACACATAGCGTGATAGATGCGGAGAACACTTGTATTGGCTTAATGCCTCCTGAATGGATAAATTTAAACAAATCCTTGTTGAAATCTCCTGACTTTAGTTACGAAAATTCACGCTATTACTGAAATACTGTTAATGGTGTGTGAGGTTCAGGAGCGAATCTTTGCAAGTGCACAGAAAGCAGTTTTTTGATGATACTTATGACTTACTAAACAGTTGTATCGCGACGATCAACAATTGTTACCGAAGGCTCATTATTCACAACGCCGCCAGTGTAATCTGTGTCAGTGTCTACAACACCAGGTACATTATAGATTCCAAACTCCTGAATACCTTGGTTTGTCAAAACACTTTCGGCACGACGAATTTCGTCATCTGTCCCGTCTACTATCACCAGATAATCACCACGAGATACTCGTTCATTATATAATCTGGCTCGTTCTTCAGGAATTCCCAAACCAAGGAGTCCACCTAATAATCCACCAGCCGCTGCACCAATTCCAGCACCAGCTGCAGCTGTCGCCAGAGTTGTCGCGATTTCACCTGCAAGTAATATAGGACCAACGCCAGGAATTGCCAAGGTTCCTAAGCCCACGAGTAAACCGGTAATGCCTCCGAGTGTTGCACCTGTCACTGCGCCAGCAGCAGCTCCTTCATCAGCTTTGTTACCAATACGTTGTTGCGTTTCGATACCAGCAATATCACCAGTGCGATCAGCGTCTTTAGCAATGATAGAAACTTTATTCATTGGAAAACCGGCGTCTCTAAGCTCGGTGAGTGCATACTCAGCTTCACGACGACTAGGAAATACGCCGACTGCACGCTTGTTGTGTTTACCCAAAGCCATTTCACTCCTCCATTCAATAGCTAAAAGAAGCACAAAAACGTATAACTTACTTTGCTTCGTGCTTATATTACAGTTTTGCCTTGCTTTGCTCTCACTTTCATCGTCCGCAAGTTAAGCTAAATATCTATCGATAGATTGGTTCTTTGCCCAAATGGGAATTTGAAAAAATCATAACCTTATTTCACGTCTTTGCTGTTTACAAGGGGAAATTGCGCTTCTATTGTTCGGTTATACTACTTTCACTAACAAACAAATACTTATAACCTCATAAATAGTAGTGGATGCCGCTTTTCGACACTGTCAGTCGCTCTTTATTCAGGGGGTGAAATACTTGTGTACAAATGGATCTTGCCAAGTCTAAGCGAAGTTTTAGCAAATAGTCAATCAATAGTTGCTGCATGTTCATCTGCTGCATCAGAACAGCAATGGCGCGTCAGCGTAGCAGCGACAGAACAACTGTTATTAAATATTTTAACAACTGCTTCACCTGAAGAAGCCACACAAGGATTAGTTTTAGCTGCGCCAGCGCCTGTTTTTAGTCAGCCAAGACTGGCTGGGAGTTTGCAGACTGTTAGTTTTACGGCAAAGCCATTTAACCCCTTGGCACTTATGCCATTTCAAATGCCTCCTGATGTGGGTGTGGTAGATGCATTTGCTTCTAGTGAGTCGGTTTTACCTGTATTAGAAACAGATCCGTTAGCAAGGGAGCAGTTTTGTTTGGTTTTCACCAAGCAATTTAGATTAGTGCTGGTTTTAGCAGAAGATATCAATGGCAATAAGACTTTTTCATTTTCTTTTGAGCCAGAGGTTGTTGAGTTAGCATGGCGATCGCTAGGAGCAAGAGTTGTAGTCAGCAATCCGGATCTGTTTGCGGATTTACAAGAGTTAGTACATAAATATTCTCCAGTAGCTCCAGATTACCGCGTAGTGATGGAGTTCACTCGTTTATTACTGACACAATTTCCAGAACAAGAAGAAAACACGGAAATCGCAAAAAGCGGGGATGTAGGGACACGAGCACGTCCAGAATGTGTAGAAACCGTCCCAGCTTCGCCACATCTGTCTTTGGGTGCTTCATCACAAGGGCATACTCGCCCTGATGTAGAACTACTGCAAGCTTTTGCTCACGAAGTTCGGACTCCTTTAACAACGATTCGCACCATCACTCGTTTACTGCTGAAACAGCGTGATTTACCTGCAAATGTGATCAAGCGTTTGGAACTTATTGATCGCGAATGCACCGAGCAAATTGATCGTATGGAGTTACTCTTTAGAGCAGCAGAACTACAAACATCTACTACTGTAAAATCTACAAATACTCAACTCACAGCAATGTCTCTGGAGCAAGTTTTGCAGCAGAGTATTCCGCGTTGGGAACAAGCAGCCAATCGACGCAACTTGACTTTGGATGTAGTTTTACCTCAACAGTTACCAACTGTGGTTAGTAATCCTGCTATGTTGGATCGGATTCTCACGGGTTTGATGGAGAATTTTACCCGTAGTTTACCGGCTGGTAGTCATATTCAAGTACAGGTCATCCCGGCTGGAGATCAACTGAAATTACAATTATTACCTTTAACTCAGGCGGGAGATAATGGAAAAATGTCAGGCTCTCCATGCACACCGCCAATTCGTAAAGCTTTGGGTCAACTTCTCATGTTCCAGCCGGAAACAGGTACGATAAGTTTGAATCTTAACGCAACCAAGCACTTATTTCAAGCGATTGGGGGTAAACTTATTGTGCGCGATCGCCCACGCCACGGAGAAGTGCTAACGATTTTTCTTCCTTTGGAAGTCACCAGTCAGTGAAGAGTCGCATAAATATTAGTCTAAAATCCAGTTTTTTGCGTGGTCAGAGTTTTGTTTTGATCAGGAATTAAGGATAAAATCCTTGTAGTCTCAACAAGACTTGAATCGCAACCAGTATCTACGATTAAGACAGAAAGATGACAGAACAAATACAAACACCTCCACCACCAAAAGTTTTCATTAGCTATAGCTGGGATTCTGATGAGCATAAGAACAGAGTCCTCGGTCTTGCAAATAGCCTCAAAAATTACGGAATTGATAGCAAAATAGACCGGTATCAACAATCACCTCGTGAAGGATGGTATCGGTGGATGATGAATCAAATTGAGGAATCTGATTTTGTGCTCGTAGTTTGTACTGATAAATACAACCTTCGATACCAGAATAAGGAAAAACGGGGACAGGGACGAGGGGCTACATGGGAAGGTGGATTGATTATTGCAGACCTTTATGAAGCACAAGGAATGAATGATAAATTCATTCCTATTTTATTGTCTCCTGAGTATGAAAAAGATATTCCTTCAAGCCTCAAAACATACACTGTCTATCGATTGTTTGATCCGAAAGACGACCCAAAAATTCCAGGAGGATTTCAGGAGCTATATCGGCGTCTTATGGATCAGCCAGAGTGCGAAGAACCGAAGTTAGGTAAACCCATAATATTACCTCCGATCCAACCCGCGATATCAAACGTGGGTGGTGATGGAGAAATTATAAAATATGAAGATCCTGATAACACTCAAAAAACAGAACAAATACAAACAGCAACAAAAGTTTTCATTAGCTATAGCTGGGACTCAGACGACCACAAAGAAAATGTGTTGAAACTAGCAAATACCTTACGTGCAGTATGGGGGATTGAGGCAGATATAGATCGTTATGTTCGAGCAGAGCCTCCTTATACTCCTGTTAAAGGATGGGATCTTTGGATGTCAGAGCGAATTAAGTGGGCTGAGTTTGTGCTTATCATCTTTACTGAGACATACCAGCGACGATTTGAGGGTAACGAGGAACCTGAAAAAGGTTTAGGAGTTTCGTGGGAAGGAACAATTATCAGAAACGACCTTTACAACGCTCAGTTAAGAGACACTAAATTTATCCCAGTTGTATTTTCTCAATCTGACTTGGATTATGTTTCTTCTGTACTAAATCCCAGAGATAAATATATCCTTACTGATGATAAAAGCTTTACAGAACTTTGCTATCGTCTGAGAAAACAAAAGACCATTATCAAACCAGAAATTAAAGGGGGACCTCTACCACTCCCTTCTGATCCAGTGTTATTTTCTCCTCAGAAACCGCCAGTAAAATCTTTAGAGCAACAACAGACTCCTGAGATTGAATACCGTAAAAAAGTTGAAGAGTATGCTAACGGGGTTTCACTCTCTGAACCCTATGATGACATTGATGAAATTCATAAGACTATCTTAGAAACAATAGGGCTAGATACTGATAAGGCTAAAGCTATTGAAGATGATATTCTTCAATCACGTCGCCAACGGCACGAAATATACAAAAAAAACCTTCAAAAATATCAGAACCTTCTGATGAAAAACTTAGAAAAAGAAGGGTTTTTTAGTGATGATATCCTTTCTAACTTGAAACAACTTCAGAATAATTTGGGACTAATTGATAAGGACACTGAAGAACTATTGCTATATGCTCAATTGGAGTATTCGCTTAAAAAAGGAAGCTGGATAGAAGCAGATGAAACTACTACAAATCTCTTGTTGAAAGTAGCAAATGTTAAACAAAATTATTTTAATGTAACTGATTTTCGGAAAATTCCATGTAAAGATATACGTAAAATTGACGAACTCTGGACACAATACAGTAAAGGTAACTTTGGTTACAGCGCGCAAATAGATATCTGGCAACAAGTTAATGGGGAACTTCTTGATTTCTTTGTTGCATTGGATTGGGGATATAAAGAAGATCATCGATTCGTGTATACAGAGAATTTTAAATATAATATAAGGAATCACCCGAAAGGACACCGCCCAGTATCAGTTCTATGGGAGGGAGGAACTCACGAAACCCGACAAGCATACATAAACAGAATTCAGCAGTGCTGCACAGGTCTTGTTCCTTAATTGGAGATAATTTCTATATCTGTTTCTCCAAGATAAGAACAACACATCTAGAACACCGATTCAGTATTCACCAATTGTGAGAAAAAACCCAGTTTCTTCTCATTGAGATAACGAAATATCAGTTTTTCCAGCAACAGAAACTGGGTTTTTGGCATTAATGAATCGGTGTTCTAGGATGCTACATTTCGCATTTCTATTTCGATGGCAAAGGTACATACATAAGCACAATCGTAATCAGAAAAGTAATCAAATAAGGAAGGTTTGCCCAGGATTTTAGGACACTATCCTTGCTGGAAATTTGCCTGAAAAAATCAGGTGAAAAATCAGGTATCAAAAAATTTCTTTGTTTAATCTTCATTTGCTCTACCCATTGATAATCTTCGTTAGATGCATAACCTCCAATGATCCGAACTAACCGATTGAAGTTCTTCCGAAATTCTCTCTCCATGTACAAATAATAGATATCCAGTAAACCAAATAAAGTAAAAGAGACGAATGCCAGGATAAATAAAATAGGGTTTCTATTTTGAAAACCAAATCCAATGATCGCAGCCCAAACCGTTAATCCAAACTTTTTAGCTTCAAGCGAATTGTCTGCCATGCGTTTAATTACAGATTGCAGCATTTCACTTTGTTTAATCAAAAAGTCTCGATCTTCTTGAACTCTGTCCAGATCGTTGCTTGGCATAGTACTGCACTATAACGAGAGCCACTCGATTGTAGAATAAAACTAGCTCTTTATTAGTCCTTCGGAACCTCACCCTGCCCTATCGGGCATCCCTCTCCTTATAAAGGAGAGGGAAAGTTTTAGGGTATAGCGTAGAGGAAGTTCAGTGGAATTAATATCCGCCCTCTTCTTCGTACTCTGGCTGTCTCTCTTTGACTTTTTTAGGAATATTCACTGGCTTTGGTGGCTCATCATCCCAAGCATCGCGAGCTAAATCTTCGTCATAATCGTCATAATCGTCAGCGTACGGCTTTTTGTTGTAGGAACCAGAGTCATACTTTGGCTGTGGTTGATACTTATCTTTACCTGTTGCTTCACTCCAGTTGTCTTCTTCATCGTCTTCATCATACTGCACAGGCTCATACTGCCGTGCTTTCATAACCTGACGCTCTTGACGTTCTTCTTCGTAGTAGTCTTCGTCCCACTCTTGCGCTACAGGTTCGGGTGTACGAACGATTTTTGGCTTGGGTTGTTCTAAAGGAACTCCGCTTGGTAGTTGCTTGTCTGGTGTGACTGTACGAGGAGTGTAGCTGGAGTATTCTTCGTCAGCATCTCGTTCCCACGGCGCTTTACCAATACCCAAACGCTCTAAGAAACCAACAGTTAATTGATTAAGCCGCTCTTCAGCGCCTTCAAAAACAATCAATCTATTGGGGCCTGTGCTGACGATTTCGTCTACTGAGAACTCGTAGGTACTCAAGAATTGGTCGGGAATTTGTGGTAATCCAAGAGAGGCGATCGCAATTGAGTAAAGCTTTCCTGTTTCGGCATTAAACTTAAAGCCCCGCACTTTGCCTAAAACTTCACCAGTCTCTGTAATGACTTCCCAGTTTATCAGGTTGCTGTAGATATCAACCTCAACATCATCAATAACATCCTCGTTATCCACGAGGATAACATCACCGATTTGGTTAATGCTGTTGAGATACATATAGCGTGGCACGCCAGAAATAGAGATCAGGCTGTCTCGCATGCCAAGCGCCACAACCTCTCGCTGATCTACATCAACCCAAACTTGACTCACGATTCCTAATCGCTTGCCGTTGTCACGAGTGATTACCTGGGTGTTTAAAATATCGGAACGTCTAATACTTTGTTCAGAGGTCATCCTGTACCGAGTCCTGATCTCGAATCCGGTTTATCTATACACTATTATTAACAAAAACTCAAGCACTTGTTTGGTCAGATTGTAGCTTAATTCCCAAAACTTGGGTATAAGCTCCTCTTGCTTGAGTCACGCCAATTGTACGTTCGGCTGATTCTATCATCGGGCGACGCAAACTGACAACGATAAATTGTGCTTGTTGCGCCTGTTGCTTAATCATTTTAGCTAATCGTTCTACGTTTGCTCCATCTAAAAACATATCTACTTCGTCAAATGCATAAAATGGTGATGGACGGTAGCGTTGCAAAGCAAAAATAAAGCTCAATGCAGTCAGAGATTTTTCTCCTCCTGACATAGAAGCAAGTCGCTGTATAGGTTTACCTTTCGGGTGTGCAACCAAATTTAATCCGCTGTTGAATGGATCTTCTGGATCGTCGAGTTGTAAGTATCCGTCACCCTCAGAAAGGACAGCAAAAATTGATTGAAAGTTTTCATTGACAGCGTCAAAGGCTTCTTTAAATGCACGTTGACGCAATGTGGTAAAATTCTCAATTCTTAAGAGTAATTCGGTGCGCTCTCCTTCTAAGGTTTGCAATTTTTGAGTGAGTTCTTCAAGGCGTTTTTGCGTACGCTCATATTGTTCTAACGCGAGCATATTCACAGGTTCCATTGCTTGCAGGCGTTTGGCAAGAGAACGCAATTCTTTTTGCAATTCTTCTAAATTGACTTTGTCTGGTACTTCCGGCAAAGGTAGTGGTAATTCCGATCCCATAGTTCGCAATTGGGTTTGCAGTGCTGCGAGTTCTTCTCGCCGCGTTTGCTGGGTTTCTTGCAATTTTTGCAGTTCCCATTCCAATTGTTGTTGGCGCATTGTGTGCGATCGCAATTCTTGTTCTGTTGCGTCCCGTTTTTGCTTCTCCTCTCCCAAATTTTGTTCCATTTGACTCAAAGCCGCGCGAGTTTCAGCAATTGCAGTGCTGAGATTGAAGTGCTGAGATTGAAGTGCTGTACGTTGATTTTGCTGCTTTATCTGCTCTTGATGGTACTCTTGAATACGCTGCTCTCCAACAACAATTTTTTCTTGCAATCGCTGCTGCTGATTTTCTAAATCTTTTAGTTTTTGCTCTGCTTCCCTTAAGGCTCCTTCTCGCTGTTGCAATTGTTGCTCTTGAATTTTGATCCTTGCTTGGATTTGTTGCCATTCTTGGGGAGTTTGGGACTGCTCCAACTCAGTCAAAGCGTGTCGTAGTTGTTGTAATTGCTGCTCTTGGTCAGGTAATTCCCGATCCAAAATTTCTAAACGGGATTGGACGGTAGTTAATTTTTCTGTGTTTTGCGAAAGCTGCGATCGCGTTGTTTCTAATTGCGCTGTCAAACTTTTTACCTCTTTTTGCAACTGTTCCAAGCGTAGTTGTTGTTCTCGCCGCGCCTGTCGTGCTTCCGTCACCTCTTGTGTCAGTTGTTTTGTTTGAGAAGAAAGAGAATGAATTGCTGAACTACAACGTTCTAAAATGCGCTCAATATCAGTCAACCGACTTTTTAAAGAAGAGACTTCCTCAGATTCCGCAGCTTCCACCGTACCAAACCGCAACGATGAACGCTGATTCGTGCTACCACCAGTCATTGCACCACTGGTTTCTAATAATTCTCCGTCTAAGGTGACAATACGATAAAGTTTCATATGCTGACGCGCGTCAGCGAGATTTGCAAAAACGACTGTGTTACCAAAAACGTAGTTGAACACATCCTTATAGCGGCGATCGCACTCAATCAAATTCACAGCATAATCCACAAACCCATTCACATATCGCAGTGTAAAATCTTGGGTAAATTTGGCAACCTGAATTTTATTCAACGGTAAAAAAGTCGCTCGCCCACCACGTTTTTGTTTCAGCAGTTCAATTCCTGCGGCTGCTATGCTGTCATCTTCGACGACAATATGTCCCAAACGCGCCCCAGCAGAAGTTTCCAAAGCCAATTGATAACGAGGTTCCACCCGTCCTAGCTGTACAACTAATCCACAAACTCCAGGCATACCCGATTGTAGGATAATTTTGCTCGCTTGAGTTCCTTGGACTTCCTGCTGTGCTGCTTGTTGCGCCTCTAGTTTATCCAATTGGCGTTGTTTCTCTCGTTGTTCTTGCAAGAGGCGCTTTTGGGTTTCCTGCTGGATTTGCAGTTCTTGTTCTGTGGCGGATAGTGTTTCGGCTAAGTTTTGAATCGGTTCGCCAGAAGTGTTAAATTCTGTTTCAACTTGTTGACATTCAGCTTGTCTTTCTGCTATTTGAGGTTCTAAAGTTTGAACGAGTTCGGTTTGTTCTTGAATTTGCTGCTGGAGTTGGTTATTACGTTCTCCCAGTTGTGCTTGTTCTGTACGTTGAGGTTCAACAGTTTGCAGCAAAGTTTCAATTTGACGATTCAGGGCTGTTTGTTGTTGTACCCAAGCTTCTGAGGCGGAAGCAATTTGGGCTGCTGCTTCACGAGAGTTTTCTAATTCTTGTCGCGTCTGGTCTCGTTCGGTTCGTCGTGAGGTGATAAATTGCGTTTGTTCAACTTGTTGTTGTGCGACTTGTTCTAAAGAATGGTGATGCTGTTGAATTTCCTCTTGAGTTTGTTGTAGACGCTTAACGGTTTCTTGTGCGGCTGTTTCTAATTCTTTTTGCTGACGCTGAAGCTGTTTACGTTCTGCTTCTTGGGTAGCAAGGGTAGATTGTACCGCTAAAAGTTCTTCTTCTCCCAAGGCTTTGACATGGGCGTTGAGTTGTTCAAGTTCGGCGGTTTTTTGGGTGATTTCTGAATTTAGGCTGGTGAGTTGAGTTGTGAGTTCAGTCGAGGTGCGATCGCCGTCTTGAATTTGCGTCGCTAACTTTTCTTGCTGTGCTTGTAGGGAACGCCATGATAAAACTGCTTCCCATTGTTGTTTGTCTTGAAATTCAGTGCGGAGTTTTTGGTATTTTTCAGCTTTGGCGCGATCTTGGGAGAGGCGATCGCGTTGTCCAGTTAACTCTGTCTCAACAATACGACAACTGTCTTCCTTCTCCTTAACTTGATCCAAAGTTTCTTTTGCCTGATTGATTTTGCGATCAAACGCCGCCACCCCTGCCAATTCATCAATAATTTCCCTTCTTTCGCGGGGGTTCATCGAGATAATACTGGTGACATCCCCTTGCAGGACAACGTTGTAACCTTCCGGATAAATACGTAAATTTTCTAGTTCTTCGTGTAACTCTGTGAGAGTGCAAGAAACACCGTTGATGTAGTAATTTGAAGTATAAGTTCCTTGCGGAGTGACTCGCAGCCTTCTAGTGACACTCCACTCGCTACCTGGTTTCGCACGTATTTTTTCTTTGCGATTTCTTTCATCCTCGGTTTCTTCTTCTTGCGCTTCCTCTGGTTTCTCAACTTCCTCATCTTCATCGATGGAGACGACAGAGGAGATTTCCTCAAGTTCATCATCAGGTTCATGGTCTGACAAATCAAACGTTACCGTAACGGAAGCTTCCACAGCGGAACGAGATTTGCTAGTTTGAGTCGTGTTGACTAAATCAGGAAGGCGATCAGCACGCATTCCTTTGGAACTGGCGAGTCCCAGGCAAAACAGCAGCGAGTCTAGAATATTGGATTTCCCAGAACCATTCGGTCCAGAAATGACTGTAAACTCCGGCAGTAAGGGGACAGAGGTTGTACCGCCGAAGGATTTGAAGTTCGTGAGTTGTACGCGCTTTATATGAACCATCGCGCTGTTTTACGGGGCCTGTGACGTTCAAGTGTATCAACACTCTCAAAAGATTAGCGTGAAAGTGATTGAACCGCCAAGAGGTAAAGAACGTTAAAGAGGAGGGAAGGAGAGTTTAAAACCAGTTTATCAATAGAATTTCGTATTTCATAAGCTTGCCTTATGCTTTAGGAATAGCAATATGGCCAAATATGAAATTGGTATGGAGACAATTGATCAAAGTAGATAAATGCCAAAGGTAAGGCAAGAACAGAACAAAAACTCAGTAGATCTGCGGTTACGCTTATATTCCACGCACCGAATCTATCAATGGCACGTCCGCCGAGAACTGTAGCCAATATGATCGCAACTATATTACCCGCGCTGGCAATGCCGGTAACTAACGGGGAATTAGTAAACTGTAAGACCAATATAGGTATTGCAACAGCTGCAACCTGATTCCCCAAGAGGGACAAGAATTCTGCAGTGATTAAGCCAATTATCGGCATTGATCGAATGTCGGATTTCATAAGTTGGCTGCAATCATCAGATTCTTATGCCAAAGGTAGGGAAAATCGAAACGTACTTCCCTTATTTAGCTCACTTTCAACCATAATTTCGCCTCCCTGCAACATCACAAGACGCTGAGAGATAGCTAAACCCATTCCAGAACCACCAGGGTGGCGGATACGAGAGCGCTCTGATCGCCAAAATCGATTAAAAACAAAGGGTAAATCCTCTGCTTTCATACCATGACCTGTGTCAATGACCGCAATCCATAATTTCGGAGGTTCGCTCCAAACTCGCAGTGTGATAGAACCATTCACAGTGTAGCGTACTGCATTGCCAAGTAGATTGACCAGAATCTGCTCAACTCGCTCAGGATCGGCAGATACCAAAGGAGGATTGGGTGGGTACTCCAAGCGCAACACCGGACCGTCTTCTAGTAGTTGATCACCAAACCGTTTCATTAGGGAAAGCAGGAGTGGATGTAGATCAATGGGTTGAATCTTGATGGGTAAATATCCCGCCTCCGCCTTAGAAAGTTCTTGTGTATCATTCACCAACCGACCTAGTCGGGCGGTCTCTCTGGCTAATCGCTCAAACAGTTCTGTTTTTGGTTCAATCGCGCTATCTGCTAAACCCTCCAGAGAACCCTCCAAGATTGTCAACGGCGTACGTAGCTCATGGGTTAAATCTTCGATGAGTTCTCGACGACGCTGTTCTACCCCTTCAAGGTTTGATGCCATTCGGTTAAAATTTATGGCAAGGCGGTTCAACTCTGGAATTTCACTCTTGGGTATACGCGCTGTCAAGTTCCCCTGAGCAAACTGCTGAGTAATTTTCTCCATCTGAATCAGAGGTTGTACGATGCGCCTAGCAAACAAATAACTCAAAGTTCCTGCTACGGTTGCACCTATTAATAGTGACCACCAAACTCCTTGGTTCCAGACTACCTCACACTTGTTAATCAACTCATTGTCAGTTGCACCCAGATTAAATCCTCGTCCTTCCAAAGGCGTTAAGTGCAACCCATACAAGTGGTGCGAGAAGAACCAGCCGACTATGAGTGGGGTACTCAATCCAACTAGCATCACAATAATGTTGCTCAACAGTAATCGCGATGCTCCAGCAGGGAGCCGCGCAAGGCGCGAACGCAGGCTAAGCTTACTCACAATTGGTCCTAGATAACTTGATCTTCAAACTTATAACCTACTCCAATCACAGTTTTGACAAAAGTTGGATTGGCTGGATCGGGTTCAATTTTTTTTCGTAGACGTGCGATGTGGGTATCAACAACCCGCTCATCGCCATAAAAGTCACTACCCCAAAGTTTCTCAATGAGTTGAGTTCGATTCCAAACCCGACCAGGGTCACTCATAAATGTTGCTAGTAGTTCAAACTCCAAATTCGTTAGGTCTAAACGAGTCAATTGATTTGTACTCAGAATCCGGCTGGCTGAGTGTTGCTCAATATTAATGACAAAGTGTTGGGTACGATAAATCTGACTTTGCTTACCATCACGTCGCATCCGTCGTAGGAGTGCTCGCACACGGGCTACCAGTTCCTTTAGGCTGAATGGCTTGACGACGTAGTCATCTGCTCCAGTTGATAAACCGACGATCCGATCATTCTCCTCACCCTTCGCCGTCAACATCAAGATGTAAGGGTCTTTAAAGCTTGGTTGCTGTCGAATGCGGGTACAAACTTCCAGTCCGTCCAAACCGGGAATCTTTAGATCTAGGATTATTACGTCTGGCGAATACTCTTGAAACACTTGAAGCGCACTTAAACCATCAGAGCAGTGGCGACAAGAAAATCCTTCTTTTTCCAAATACAGTTGAATTAACTGAGCAATTTCAACTTCATCTTCAACAATCAAAATCTCCATTAGCCTGATAAAGATCTTTTGTGCCAAGGATTAATAGTAAACCACTTTATCAGACCATATCAACTAAGGACGAAGTTTGAGCAATACGCGAACTGGCGGGAGCACGAATATTCCACAACCCCGTGACAGACTTTACAGATTCTTCACAAACGTTGGCATACATTTCAACAAGTCTTAGCGAGAATCTCACAACTTCGTTACAGGATTGACATATCTTTATTACCTATTTGTTACAAGA
>NZ_QMEB01000051.1 GCF_012912135.1 Brasilonema bromeliae SPC951
GGGTAAATACGGAGTAGGTTACATTCGTTTTTACTATCGGGGTTCAAAATCTTGGCTTCAAAGGTAAGGGAAGAGTTAGCAGACGAGTGGGCGGAAGCAGGCGCTTTCACGGAAGAAGCCGATGACGCCGACGAGCCGGAAGTCGAGGTGGTTGCACCGACCGAAGGCTTTACGGAAGATTCTGTGCGGCTCTATTTACGTGAAATCGGTCGCGTAAAAATGATCAAGCCCGATGAAGAAATTGAGTTAGCGCGTCGCATCGCTAAAGGTGACCTGGATGCGAAGAAAAAGCTGATTCAAGCGAACCTGAGACTTGTGATTTCAATTGCAAAAAAATATGTCAATCGCGGACTGCCCTTCCAAGATTTGATTCAAGAAGGAAACCTGGGTCTGATTCGAGCTGCCGAAAAGTTCGACCATACCAAGGGTTTCAAGTTCTCGACATACGCGACATGGTGGATTCGTCAGGCGATAACTCGTGCGATCGCCGATCAATCTCGTACTATCCGCCTTCCGGTTCACCTCTACGAAACCATTTCCCGGATCAAGAAAACGACCAAGCTGCTTTCTCAAGAAATGGGTCGCAAACCCACGGAAGAAGAAATTGCCACGAGAATGGAAATGACAATTGAGAAACTGCGGTTTATTGCTAAATCCGCACAATTGCCTATTTCACTAGAAACGCCGATTGGTAAAGAAGAAGATTCTCGACTGGGCGATTTTATTGAGTCTGATGGTGAAACACCAGAAGATCAAGTTTCTAAGAACCTGCTACGAGAAGACCTGGAAAAAGTCCTTGACAGTCTTAGCCCTCGTGAAAGAGATGTTCTTAGATTGCGTTACGGCTTAGATGACGGTCGTATGAAGACCTTAGAGGAAATTGGACAAATTTTCAATGTGACCCGCGAGCGAATTCGTCAAATTGAGGCAAAGGCGCTGCGCAAGTTACGTCACCCAAATCGTAACAGCGTTCTCAAGGAGTACATCCGCTAGTTATTTGTCATTATGTCATGAGTCATTGATTTTAGACAAATGACTCATGAGTGAGAAAAAAAGAAAAAGCTGTCAAACCAGTGCTGCTTTGAGGGTAAACCGAAGCCAGGCTACTGGTTATTGTGAAAAAACCTGGAAGTATTCATACTTCCAGGTTTTTTGTTTATTTATGTATTTATTACGAAGCAATCCGTAACCTGAAAAGTTACAGAATGCCCCAGAAGTGTAGGAAACCTTGACCAGAGAATAGTTCAATAAGAGCAGCTGCTAAAAAGCCAATCATCGCCAAGCGACCGTTCCAAACTTCTGCTTGAGGTGTGAAGCCCCAGCGCCAAGCATTACGGTCATCAATTACAGGGGTAACGGTTTTTGTTGCGTTTGTCATAACTGGCACTCCAAACTGAATTATTTAAGGTTTGTTACCTTACGTAAACTAATATAACAAATTTTGAGAAGTTGTGTCACATTTCCCATAAAATTATTGCAATTTTTCAACTGATTTTTAACTTTCCGTGAAGTAAATCTCTTCAAGGTAATTGGTATTTCCCCTTTGTTGAATGAGGTATAAGTATCATGAAACTAGGACAGATATGCTTCCTACTACTACCATTACTGATTCCACAGGTTGGTGTCGCTCAAACGCCACAACAGACCACAATTGCGCCGCCTCAGCTTCCTGACAACTTAAAGGTACCAGCAAATCAAGTGCTACTGCTTGGCCAGAGGGCTACAGGAGTACAAATTTATCAATGCAAAGCGAAATCCAGCAACGCCAACCAATTTGAGTGGACGTTTGTAGCACCCGAGGCTAAGCTATTTGACGCGCAAGGTAAAAACAATATCCAGCACTACGCAGGTCCTACTTGGGAGGCAAAGGATGTCAAGAGTGTAGTTCAATAACAGAAATGATTTTTTCTTCACGACTGAGTTGAAGGATACTTTCACCAGCGCTATCTTTACCCAAGATTGGAACAGTTTCCACTCCAAGGCGTATCACTCGTTGATGATTGGTCACTACAGCTACCTCAGCACTTGCGATCGCTCGTACCATTCCTGCTAAAATGTCAGTCTTATTGGTGAATTTAAAGGTCTGAGTTCCAATATCACTCCGATTCCCTGCCCGCAAACCACTCACAGGAATCCGCTTAGCGTATCCTAATTGAGTGACAAGTAACAGGTTTTCCTTTGTGTTTAAGCTGACACAACCAACCATTTCTTCTTGCTGACGCACGCGTAAACCTTGCAGACCCATAGCAGCGCGACCCATAATCGGGAGTTGATTGTCATTCACCTCAAACTTCAAGACTCGCCCACCTGAACTTGCCAAAACCAGATGTTCGCCCGCAGTCGTGAACTGAGTACATAACAATTCATCGTCGTCTTTGAGTTTCAAGATAGTTATTCCACGACGAGTGAGGTTAGTCAATTCTGTCAGGGACAAACGCTTGATTCTTCCTTGCTTAGTTAGGAGAATAATCTCGCCATTTTCTGGATGATCTGGCAATATAAAGCGGTTAATCAAAGTTTCTTGAGCGCCTTGAGCAGAATTTGAGAGTAAGGTAATTAATGGTGTTCTCCGTGCAGAACGTCCACTGCTGGGAGGGATATCAGCCACATTCACTGGGTATACCTTACCACCACTGGTGAGTACCAGCAACTCTTTTGCTGTGTCAGCCAACACGCTTTGGATCACGAAGTCAGTATCGGAGGTTCCGTTATCAGTTTTTGTCCTTCGGGATGAAGGTTGAGACCGACGTACATATCCCCTGTGGGTAAACTCTAAAACCACCTCTTCTGCTGGCGCTTCCAATTTAGAATTTTCAATTTTGGATTTTGGATTCTCTGTTTCTTTGTCTCCTTGTCCCCTTGTCGCCTTATCTCCTTGTCCCTTATTTTCTTCCTCACTCATGACGCCTATCCTAGTACGGCGATCATCCATGTATTTGCGCTTGAGCGATCGCAAGTCTTTTTTGAGCGATTTCAGTAATTCCCGTCTATCTTGGAGTAATTTTTGCAACGAATTAATTTGTTCATTGAGCTGCTCATACTCATTGTGTAAGTTTTGCTGTTCTAAATTTGTTAAACGTCGCAATGGCATAGCCAAAATAGCATCCGCTTGCACCTCACTCAAATCCAGTCGGTTTTGTAAGCCAATTTTTGCCGTAGTCCCATCAGCCGCACTTCGTAAAATCTCCACAACCTGATCTAGCGCGGACAGCGCTTTGAGTAAACCTTCAACCAGATGCAGCCGATTTTCTGCCTTAGCCAATTCATGAGAGTAGCGACGGTTGAGAGTTTGCTCTCGGAAACTCAAAAACTCCTGCAACAGTTGACGCAAGCTCAACTGACGAGGTTGTCCATCTACCAAAGCTAAGAGAATCGCCCCAAAGTTGCTTTGCAATGCGGTTTGGTGATATAAATTCTGGAGAACTTCTTGAGGATTGGTATCGCGTTTGAGTTCAATCACGACGCGCATTCCTTGGCGATCGCTCTCATCCCGAAGATCCGCAATTCCCGTTAGGCGACCTTGATTCACCAAGTCCGCTACTTTCTCAATCCAACCAGCCTTATTCACTTGATAAGGCAATTCTGTCACCACAATTGCTGTCCGCCGCTTGTTACCCCTGCTTTGGGCGACTTCCTCAATTTGGGCAACTCCTCGCAGTACAATACTTCCCCGACCTGTAGTGTACGCTTCTTTGATTCCAGCGTTACCCACAATTTGACCACCTGTAGGAAAATCTGGTCCAGGAATGATCTCAAATAATTTTTCGTCGGATAAATCAGGGTTATCAATTAATGCTATCAACCCATCAATCACTTCCCCTGAGTTATGCGGTGGAATATTCGTCGCCATCCCCACAGCAATACCAGAACTACCATTGAGTAAGAGAAATGGCAACTGTGCTGGTAGTACGGTTGGCTCTTGCTGAGAATTATCGAAGTTACCGATAAAATCCACCGTTTCTTCACCAATTTCCGCCAGCATTCCCTCGTGACTGATGGGCGCGAGGCGCGTTTCTGTATAACGCATCGCCGCTGGCGGGTCATTATCCACACTCCCGAAATTACCATGTCCTCCCAGTAGGGGATAGCGACTGGAAAAGTCCTGTACCAGCCTGACTAAGGCATCATAAACTGCTTGGTCACCGTGGGGGTGGTACTTACCTAACACGTCTCCCACCACACGCGCACACTTACGGTAGGGTCGATCCGGCGTTAGACCGAGTTCGTGCATTGCATACAAAATGCGTCGGTGAACTGGCTTTAAGCCATCTCGCACGTCTGGTAACGCTCGTCCAACGATGACACTCATGGCATATTCGAGATAAGACCGTTGCATCTCGGTATGCAAGGCTGTGGTGATGACCTGTCCCTCACAGAGAAGGTTTAACTGTTTTGCCATGAGTTTTTTTCCTAAATTTCCACTACACAGAATTTGCCGTTAATGAAGACTGCAGCAACCACAGCATCACGGATGAAATACTCTTCATTACACAATCTTGATGGTCACAGGATAGAAAGGAGTAGTATCATCCTTGTTGACGAAGATTTACATTGATTATTTCAAATAAAGCACACAAGGTTTTAACTAGGTGGTATTTTCCCTTTCACTGACTTGTGTGGTTTTGGTTAAGATGCATAAACAAAAGTCAAATTCTCATGAAAACTGTTTTGATTGTCGAAGATGATCTGATTAATGCTCGCGTTTTTTCCAAAATCTTGACTAAGCGAGGTGGGTTGCAGGTCAAACATACTGAAAATGTAGAAGAAGTTATCAAAATTGCCCAATCGGGGGAAGTTGACATTATCTTGATGGATGTTTCTCTGTCAAGAAGTGTTTACCAAGGTAAGTCTGTTGATGGTATCAAAATTACACAAATGTTAAAATCCGATCCGCAAACAGCTACCTTACCTATTATTTTGGTAACAGCACACGCTATGGAGGGCGATCGCGAGAACTTTCTCAAACAAAGTGGTGCTGATAGCTACATATCTAAGCCGATTGTGGACCACCAACAGTTTGTTGACCAGATCTTGGCACTGCTACCTCAACAGAACAACTAAACGCACCCTTTGGGGTATAAAAGAATGTTTACCCCACGGTAAACTGCACCTAGCACATTTCCATAGTAGTGTCCTTTTTTTAAGAACATACCTGGAACAGTAGCTCAACACACAGATTGCGATTGGGCTACTGTTTCTTTTACAGAATAATATATATGTACTATTAGATGAGATTTTCAGCAAGTGGCAATGGGAAAGATGAGGGAGGGAGTCACAGACAATTTCCCTTCTTCCCTCCTTTTCCCCTCATGCTTTGTTCTCTACTGCGGAATCATTCGTTGCCTGGTGGTAGTAGAATTTGAAGGTTCTTCACGTTGCTGGAGAGCAGCTTGAATGCCAGGTAATTCTAAGAATTTTTTTGTATCAGACAGCAGGCGTGTGCCCCAAAGATTTTGTTTAAGAAAATCTAAATCAGCATAGCGCTCATCAATGCGGACTGCAGCTTGTCCCATTGCTAAAGCTTGTCTCTGATCGCCTTTGGCATATAAAGCTACTGCCAATGCTAATAAGGGTTCTGCAGCTTGTTTCTCCATCCCAACAGCGTCTTGCCATTGCTTAATTGCGCCCTGGATGTCACCCTGTTCATACAAAATTAATCCAACATTGTTAATGGCAGGCCAGAATTTTTTGTTAAAGGAAACAGCTTTTTTATACTGGATGAGCGCGTCTGGAAGTTTACTCTGCATGTAGTAAGCATTGCCCAAATCAAACAATCCCTCTGGATCATTGGGCTTTAACCTCAAACCCTGTTGATAGTAATTTACAGCCTCTTGGTACTTTTGCTGCTGAAAGTAAGCCGAACCCAAAGCAAACTGAACATCACCATTTTTGGCGTTGAGAGATTGTGCCTTTTTCAGGGCGTTAATACTCTGATCTAATTTTTTACTTTGCAAATACAAGCCACCCAAGAGAAACCACACTTTATCGTTCTTAGGAGCGAGTTGTGATGCTAACCGAGCTCTTGGTAGAGCTAGTTCATATTGTTGAAACTGCGCGAGTTGTGCTGCTTCCTTTGCCAAACCTAAGCCTTGCTGTTCCAACTTCGCTGCATCCAGTTGCAGTGTATGAGGTACCAGTGCTTGTGCATTGCTAGGTTGAGGTATGCACAAACCACAAACAACCAAAAGAGAAATCAAACCAATCCGTTTAGGCACACTACCGCCTCTTTGCCAAGAATGAAGGAATCTTTCCGCTAGCTTAAACGATTTCCAGTGTTGACGACAGCAAAATTTTACAAACAAGAGTACAAGCGTATTCCCTTACTAATAACCAATGAAAGCCACTTGCACCAACTCCGAGGGAACGTTCTTATACCTTGAGCATGGCTGCGCCGTATACGCCGTGCTCCTAATGACACTGGACTTTGGCGAAGCGGCTTTTACCCATCCTCATCACCGAATTTGCTTTGCCGCCGCTGTTTTGTAATACAGTCGCAGCTCTTTTGGATGACTACTGGATGACAACCGTGGCTTAGCTTATTTACAACCAACCATAACTTAAACAATATCACGCTATACCAGTACCCGAGTTAAATTTTCAACGACAAGCTAATGATTTAGATAACCAACGTCAGAATATTAAAGATCAGGTGCAACTCCGTTTTCATCCTTTTTCTCTGGCTGTAGGAGTCTACATTATTCCAAAAAATGGCAACTTACGCAAGATTTCTAGTGTTCATAATAACTGCAAAAGTCACCCATTCAGGTGAGGTCATAACGAAGCATTTACCAATATTATGAAGAATAATTAAGCTACTCTAGATTCTATATGTTTACATAGTCATTGATTTATTAATAACTCTATTTCAGAAATCACTACTCATTCTAAAAGTTCTAAAAACTCCAAATTATTAGTTTTGCTCTTCCACTGAAAGACACTCACTTAAAGCTATTTTCGTGACAAGCTATTATGACTACATACTTAGAAAATCCTGTCATTGATAAAAAAGTTAAACACCCACTACGCTGGTTAATTGGTTTAGCCGCAGCTGGCGTATTGGTGATTGGTGCAACCACAACATACACAGTTGTCAATCGAGGAACAAGCAAACAAGACATAGCTGCACTGACTGTCCCAGTGGAAGTCAAAAATGTGACTGTGCGAATTTCTGCCAGTGGTAAGGTGCAGCCTGTTCAGAGCGTGAATATCAGCCCGAAAAACTCTGGAACTTTGGTAGAGTTGTATGTTGAGCAAGGCGACAAGGTCAGCCAAGGGCAAATTATTGCCAAGATGGACAGCGCAAATATTCAAGCACGAATCGCTGAGGCTCGTGCAAACTTAGCACAGAACCAAGCACAGTTGGATCAAGCCGTTGCTGGGAATCGTCCTCAAGAAATTACTCAAGCAAAAGCACGTTTAGCACAAGCAGAGGCGCAACTTGCTCAAGCACGTGCAGGAAACCGTCCGCAAGAAATTGCCCAGGCACAAGCTCAAGTAGATGCCGCTCAAGCAAAAGCGAAATATACAAGCGAACAACTCAAGCGTTACCAATCTCTTTACCAGCAGGGAGCCGAAAAAAAACAATTACTCGACCAAGCCATGAGTGAAGATAATGCCGCTAAGGCAAGTTTGCAAGAAGCTCAAAAACGCCTATCTCTACAACAAATTGGCACTCGTTCTGAAGAAATTTCTCAAAAAGAAGCAGCGGTTGCTGAATCACGAGCAGCTTTGCAATTATCCCAAGCGGGTTCCCGTCCTGAAGAGAAGCAAGCGCGTAAAGCAGCTGTTGCTGCTGCCGAAGCTAAGTTAAAAACAGAGCAAGTGAATTTAGACAATACGATTATCCGCGCTCCCTTTTCCGGAATTGTCACGCAGAAGTACGCCAACGTTGGTGCATACGTGACACCAACAACCTCTGCTTCCTCAAGTGCATCGGCAACTTCTAGTTCTGTTGTTGCTGTCGCACGCGGCTTAGAAGTTCTGGCGAGTGTTCCAGAAGCTGATATAGGTAGAATGAAGCAGGGGCAGCAGGTAGAAATTGTCGCCGATGCCTATCCTGATCAAGTATTCAAAGGTCATGTGCGCTTGATTGCTCCTGAAGCAGTCAAGGAAGAAGGTGTGACATTGTTCCAGATCCGAGTGGCAATTGATACTGGCACAGACAAACTGCGTTCTGGTCTGAACGTGAACATGACCTTTTTAGGAGACAAGGTACAAGATGCCTTACTTGTGCCAACTGTAGCAATTGTGACTGAAAAAGGGAACACAGGTGTGTTGGTACCAGATGCAAAGAATAAACCCCAGTTTCACCCCGTCACAATTGGAGCACAGATCAAAGACCAAACTCAGATTTTAGAGGGACTGCAAGGGGGCGATCGCATCTTTCTCAACCCACCCGCAGATTACAAAATCCAGCAACGCCAGCAACAGCAGAAGAAATGAACATCCTAGAAAGTATGAAGATGGCAGGGAAAACCCTGGTGTCGAATAAGTTACGTAGCGCCCTCACCATGCTGGGTATTGTCATCGGCAATGCCTCAGTCATTGCCATGATTGGGGTTGGTGAAGGAGGACAAAAGTTTGTCAATAACCAGTTGGAGTCATTGGGACCAAACGTCCTATTTGTGATTCCTGGTAATCGGGAAACTCAGCGCATTACCACGAAAGTGCCGAAAAATCTAGTGCTAGAAGATGTGGAGGCGATCGCCTCTCAAGTGCCAACAGTCGCAGGAGTGTCTCCTGAGCTAAACGGGAGATATGTAGCCAATTACCGTAACAGAAACACCAATGTCAACATTATTGGCACAACTCCCAGTTTCTTAGTAGTACGGGACTTTGAAACTGCAAAAGGTCGGTTTTTTACCGACATTGATATGAAGCGCAACAATCAAGTTGTTGTGCTAGGTGCCAATTTAGCAGAAAGATTATTTGGTACTAGTAACCCCATAAGTCAGCAGTTGCGAATAAAAAATGCTAGCTTTCAAGTTATTGGTGTCCTAGAAGCCAAAGGCTCAAGCTTGGGAGCTGATTATGACGAAGCAGCATTGGTGCCAATCACAACCTCAGCAAATCGACTTGTCGGACGGAATTCTCCCTATGGCATTGCGTTAGATTACATAGTTGCTTCCGCTCGTGATAGCAACAGTGTTGATGCGGCAGAGTTTCAAGTCACCAATTTGCTGCGCCTGCGGCACAAAGTTACCAGCGAAGATGACTTTACCATCCGCACTCAGAAGGATGCTTTGCAAACTGTTGGTCAAATCACAGGTGCTTTGACAATTATGCTAGCTGCTGTAGCAGGTATCTCCCTATTTGTCGGCGGTATTGGCATCATGAATATTATGCTTGTCTCCGTGACTGAACGTACTCAAGAAATTGGTCTACGTAAAGCCATTGGTGCAACTCAGCAAGATATTTTGTCACAGTTCATCATAGAAGCCATCATTCTCTCAGCCGCAGGAGGGTTAATTGGTACTGCGATTGGTGTGAGCGGCATTATGGTGGTATCAGCGTTGACACCTTTAAAAGCAGGAATTTCTCCTGTAGCAATTGCTGTCGCAGTTGGTGTTTCTGGTGGTATTGGTTTATTCTTTGGCGTTGTTCCCGCACGTCGTGCGGCTCAACTCGATCCAATTGTGGCGTTAAGAAGTGCTTAAAAGAATTTTAACCGCAGGCGGTTTTAAACTGAACAGGTGACTAGAGCGGCATCACCCAATTAAGTAAACTGATAGTGGGTTAGCTTAAATTAGGTTAAAAATTTATATGGCAAATACTCAATTACTAACTGACTCCCGCGTTCCCAATCCGGGAAATCAACCAGTCATTATTCGGTTAGAAGATATTTTTAAAGTTTACGGTAGTGGCGAAGCTGAAGTGCGAGCACTCAACGGTGTTAATCTCACTATAGAGGAGGGTGAATACTGTTCAATCATGGGACCATCTGGTTCTGGTAAATCTACGGCAATGAATATCATTGGTTGCTTAGATCGCCCCACTTCCGGACATTATTACCTGGATAAGCTTGATGTCGCCCAAATGGAAGATACAAAGTTAGCAGAAATTCGCAATAAAAAACTGGGATTTGTATTTCAACAATTCCACCTTTTATCTCAGCTGACAGCGTTAGAAAATGTCATGTTGCCGATGATATATGCTGGTGTGAACACTAAGGAACGCCGTGATCGAGCAGCAGAAGCTCTCAAGCGAGTAGGTTTAGAAAAGCGTCTGAATAATAAACCAACTCAACTGTCTGGAGGACAGCAGCAACGGGTGGCGATAGCCCGTGCTATTGTTAACCGTCCAGTCTTACTCCTCGCCGATGAACCGACAGGCGCACTCGACTCGCGCACAACCCAAGAAGTATTGGATATCTTTGGTGAACTCAATGCCAGTGGTATCACTGTTGTGATGGTAACCCATGAGCCAGAAGTTGCTCGTCAAACACAACGTGTTGTTTGGTTTCGTGACGGTGATGTTGTACACTCTCACCTCAGTCCATCTGATGTGGGTCATTTGGCGGTGTCTTAGCTTGCTAAGTATGCCTCATAATAAAAAATGCAACACACATCACATTTATAGACTTTGCAATTAATTCGCTAGGATGCGTTAAGCTTGCCTAACGCACCATCACCCCCTACTGACTAAAGACTTGAGGTTTTGCCAGTTTGGGCTTGAGTTTCAATCGGCTTAACGTCGCTGTAGCCCATATCACCAACAACTGTCCGCAACACAGATATTTGTCCTTCAAAATCCAGTGCTTCGATTTGGGAAAGCACATTGTTAACTGCGTCAGTCGCTTTGTAGTTTTCTGGTATGTCAACGACTTGATCACCCATTTTTTGGGCCCAATCAAACCAGACGAATAGCTGATTGTTTTCTTTTATAGCACCATAGGCACGAGAATATTCTGAATCTTCGCGGTTGACAATTTGCCGCATAATTGCCAATTGTTCATCATCAGATAATTTGTAGTAATCGCCTAAGAGTACAGGTGCTAGTTCTGGTTCTGCAGCAGGGGGAGCAGCGGGAGTAATTGAGTCACCCATTTTCTCATACACAAAATACAGCCAAGCCAGTTTGGCATCTGTGTCTAAGCGGTTAAATGCCTCTACCACTTTTTGAGTTTCATCGCTTAGGGCTTGAGGAACATTTTGATCGTAACTTGATGTCATAATTTTTCTCCAAAGTTATTTCACAGATCAAACTTAGGGGTATCAGAGTTTCAGAATCAGTATCGACTACCAAGAGAAAGAGTTTTAAAAATTCGCAAACTAGGTTTTTATCTGCCTTTTAGTAGAGGTAAAAATCTATCCACAGATACCAAGGATGGAAGAATTGACTTTGATACAATACGCCATTGACAGAGAAATACTTGGAGGAGTTAATTATGCCTGAAGAAGTGAAGCCCAATCCATCGGAAGCTCCTACCCAGGATGCACAATTAGCCGCTGAAAACATCGTTAGTGGTCAAGAAAAAGCACCAAGCGTCGATATAGAAAAAGATTATCAAGCTGCACAGCAATTCAGCGTCAGTGAAATTGACCGCACAGGTGAAGGTGCGAAAGCGGCCCAAAAGGCGACTGCACCTAAGCAAGAACTGCATGACCCAGAACAGACAAAAATACAAGCCAACTCAACTGGTAATCCTGATGATTACATAGATATAGCAAAAGAAATTGGTGGTTCCAAAACTGAAGCTGTAACCAACGTCACTGATGATTTGGTAGAAAAAGCAAAGGAAAAGGGTCAATCAAAGTAATTTTGATTCAATTTGACAAAAAATCAAATAAGATAAGCGTTCAAACTGTATTTAGGATTATTTCACTCTTTTCTCGTTTCTACAGTATGCGGAAAACCCCTTCGGGAGGGCTACTTCCTCCCGAAATTTACTATAAATATAATTTCTCTCAAGCAAGAAATGAGCAATTCAATCAAAAATTAATAACTCTTACCACATCTAACAGTTGACTCGGGTGATGAATTAAAAAATCTGGATTTTGTTTTGCTAAGACTTCTTGTGAATTGAACCCCCAAGTGACTGCAATCACCTTAATGTTTGCTTTCTTTGATGCTTCTACGTCTCTGGTTTCATCTCCTACATAGATCACTTCTTGAGGTTTAATCTGTTTTTGCTTTAATACGTTATTAATGATTGTTGTTTTGCCGAAAATTGTCACTCCTGAATAGATAAACTCAAATAAGTTATCTAAATCGTTGACTTTGATAAAATCTGTCACATTGTCTTGAGAATTAGAGGTTATGATTCCTAGCCTATAACCTTCATTGTTAAGCGCCACTAAGGCTTCTTTAATTCCTGAAATTGGTTTTAATTCTTTGATTTTATTTTTTAACTCAGCTTTCACTTTTTTGACCAAAAAAGGTATTTTTAAAACTGAAATACCTGAGTATTTAATGATTTCCCTAGAGCTTAAGTTTCTCAAGAGGCTAAGCTCCTCTTGGGTGATTGGTATATATCCAAACTCTCCAGCTAAACGATTGGCAATACTTACCAAAGCATCTACTGTATCAGCAACCGTGCCATCAAAATCAAAAATAATTACTTTCTGAGTCATTCTTTCGCCTGCGGGAATGCGTCTAAATTAGCACGGGCATTCCGTCGCAACATATCTGGCTTAATCCGTCGCAACGCTGATGCCGGAAACTGTCTATCCCATTCCTGATCTGAGATTTGGGCTAATTCTACCAGTTTGGGCGCAAGATTCCTAGGATACGGCTCAAACTCTGCAACATCTGTTTCTTTGGCAAAACGCTGATTCCAAGGACAAACTTCTTGGCAAATATCACAACCAGCAACCCAGCCTTGTAAGTGGGATGTCACAGTTTGGGGCAATTTTTCATTGCGATTTTCAATTGTGTGGTAAGCAATGCAGCGATTAGCATCTACGACAAACGGTTGGGTAATAGCACCTGTTGGACAAGCGTCAATACAACGAGTACAAGTACCACAGTGTTCTGTATGTGGGCGATCGCTCTCCAATTCCAAATTCGTCAGCACTTCCCCTAAAAACACCCAAGAGCCATACTCCTGGGTTATCACATTTCCGTTCTTTGCAATCCAACCAAGTCCAGCTTTTTGCGCCCAGACTTTATCTTGCACTGGACCTGTGTCTGCATAGTATCGTGCTTGAATTCCTTCATCAAGTCCTTGCAGCCAGGTTGTCATTGCCTTAAGTTTTTTGTGCATGACTTTATGGTAGTCTCGTCCCCAAGCATACCGAGAAATTTTTGCGTACTCCCTTGTTCCAGGACGTTGATGATGTGTGTAGTAGTTGAGGGCGACACTAATTATCGCTCGCACCTCTGGCATAACCTTACGAATATCTTGACGTTTAGGATTTGCCATCCATTCCATATCAGCGTGATAACCCAGGGCTAGCCAAGCTTGCAATCTTTGCGTCTCTGTTATATTTTCTCCATCTATCGCTGCAATCCCAACCTTTTGGAATCCCAACTCTAGAGCTTTTTTTTTCACCTCACTGCTATTTGTTCGCGGGGATTGATTCATTTATCTTATTTTAATTTACCTAATAGGTACTATTCCCATTGTACACTGTTGAGTCAAAGTTGTGACTGACATGGGCGTTGGTCTACTATCACGCTAGATGATTTGTACTCGTTTAGGAAATATACCTCAAAAGTAGCTTTCGAGTGCGGTTGCTTTTGTATTCAAATGAATGAATTGTTAGCTATCGTGATAGAGGGAAATCTATGACAGCTGCTGAATCTACACCCACAACAGTAGATGAAAAATTCCAGATATCGGGAATAACAGAATTAACTCTACTGCATTACTTTCAAACTTTGAATGCAGGAAAATTTGAGGAAACAGCTGCTTTGTTTGCAGAAGATGGTGTTATGCATCCTCCATTTGAATCGGGAATTGTGGGACGAGATGCAATTACTCGATATCTACAACAAGAGGCTCAAAACGTCAAAGCTTACCCTCGTGAGGGTGTCGTCGAGACTTTAGAGGGGGAGCAAATCCAATTTCAGGTGACAGGCAAAGCACAAACTTCTTGGTGTGGTGTTAATGTCTTGTGGACATTTATTCTCAATCAACAAAAAGAAATCCTTTATACGAGAATAAAACTTTTAGCCTCTCCCAAAGAGTTACTCAATTTGCGGCGATGAGTAAGCACTTGACACTCCCCTGACCTAAAGGCTAGGGGATTCTACAGTCATTGTCGAGGCTTGCTCAGACAGGTTTTCACCAATCTGAGTACAGACCTCGAATAAATGTAGAGCACGGTTTATGCACTTTTACTACAGATCGCGTGTATTGCACTCAACACCAGAAGCGCTGTAGCCCTTTGAGCTAATGAGATGTAGCAAAAGTTATAAATTTTGTTAATTTATTTTAAATATTATGAATTTTGTATTTTGAATTGCCTCGTCTGTGCACAAGCACAGAGAGTGTGTTGTTAAGCGCTGACTTTGGTGGTAATCGGCACACTCATCTTTTGTGACAAAGCTAGAGTTCAACTAAATAGTTAAAAACCTTGCTAAACTTATCTACAGTTGCTTGATTTGATGAGCTATATGTGGAAAGTTGCAGAGTTTGGAGATTTAATAGGTGTTTCAGCTTCTACTTTACGTCGTTGGGAATCTGAAGGTAAATTGATTCCTGAACGTACTTTAGGAAATCAAAGAATTTATACCGAACAACATCTTAATTTGGCTCGTAATCTTAAATCTGGCAAATACCCGACACGAGTAATCATTTACTGCCGGGTTTCTTCGCATGGGCAGAAAGATGATTTAACTAGTCAAGTAAACTCTATGGACAAGTTTTGTGTTGCTAATGGTGTAGTTGTCACTGACCGTATTGAAGAAGTTGGAGGAGGCTTAAATTTTAAGCGTAAGAAATTTCTTCAAATCATTCAATGGGCTATTCAGGGGGAAGTTAAATCAGTCTATGTAGCGCACAAAGATCGGTTGTGTAGATTTGGTTTTGATTTAGTTGAGCAAATTATAATATGGGGTGGCGGAACTGTTGTTGTAGCTAATAGTGAAGCTTTATCACCTCATGAAGAATTAGTAGAAGATTTGTTGTCTATAATACATTGTTTTAGCTCACGCTTGTATGGGCTACGCAAATATAAAGACAAGGTGAAATTAATCGCTAATGGTATTGACCCTTGCTCAAACTCGGTTATACTTCATTAAGTAAGCAAGTTTTAACCAGTCTAGCAATGCATGCAATCAAACGGGAGTTAAAGCTAAATAAAAAAGAAATCTCTCAAATGCGTGGCAATGCTGGTTTTAAGAGATTTGTTTACAACTATGGACTAGATTTAATTATTTCTAGTTGGTCGTTTGAGGATATTAAAGCAAGTGATTCTAAAAGAATAGATGCGATCAAAAAAGTGTTTACTCAAGTCACAATGCGAAGGACTGAATATACATGGATGAAGCAATATCCATCAACAGTTTATCAATCTGCATTTATCGATTTGAAGAATGCTTTTTCTAGATGGCGTCAAGGGCTGGCAAAATTTCCTGTTAAAAAAACTAAAAAGAAAGGTGACTCGTTCACAGTTTACAAAAATGCTGGGGTTTATCCAGAAAAAGGGAAGCCAGCTTTCCCTTTTACTAATCGGGTTGTTATTTGTCCTGGTAAAATAATAAAATTACCAGGATTAAAGCAAGTCAGATTAAAAGAAAGAATTAATTTTCTCTGTAGTTCTCAAACGTTTACTGTTTCCAGGATTGCTGATAGATGGTTCGTCTGTTTCGTGTTAGATGCTGAAAAAGTACCACCAAGAATTCATTCTATTCATAAAATAGGTGTGGATTTGGGTGTAAAGTGCTTAGCTACTTGTTCTGATGGTTCAAGATACGAAATGCCTGTTACCACTTGCCAAGCGAAAATCAAGCTAGGTAAGCATCAGTGGCGCAATCGTAATAAAATCATGGGAAACAAGAAATTAAAAATTAAAGCATCTAACAATGCTAAAAAATGCTTGAATCAATTGTCTAAGCAACATGCTCATCTAGCGAATATTAGAAAAGATACCACTCAAAAAATGACTACTGATTTAAGTCGAAAAGCTTACATCATTAGGATTGAAGATTTAAATGTAGTTGGCATGATTGCTAATCAGAAGTTAGCTAAAGCTGTTTCTAATAATTGCTTTTACGAGATTCGTAGACAATTGATTTATAAGCAATCTCATTATGGAACTAAAGTAGAATTGGTTGAGAGATGGTTTCCATCTAGCAAGATGTGTTCAAAATGTCATCATGTCCAACCAATGACACTAGAAGACAGGATTTTTAATTGTCAAAAATGTGGTCAGATTCAAGACAGAGATGAAAACGCATCGAAGAATCTTGAAAATGCTCCTTTGGACAAAATACGGTTGGCTTAACCGAAATTTACGCTTGTGGACAAGAAGGAGCCGACTCCCTTGGTTGAAGCAAGAAGCAGACCCTCTAAAGGAAACTTTAGTTGAATGGCTAGCTTGAAGTAAGTTTGGTCAAGTTCTGTATAGCAGCAGTTATTATTTATGCCGTAGTGGTAATTTTTGGCAAAGTAACTTCTAGCTTCAAACAGTTACCACCATCAACCTGCAGCTGGTACTCAACTTTGTCCATGAGACGATGCATGATCAGCCAACCGTAGCCACCTTCTTGTTGATCAGCAGGACTTGGGGGCGAATAATCAGATAAATTGAAGCCTTTGCCGTAATCCCAAACTTCTAATGCAATATCCTGGTCTTTCAATTCTAAACGAATGAGAACTGGTAATAGTGGTTGATCCTTATGAGCATGACGTACCACATTAGAGTAGGCTTCCACCAAAACCAACCGCAAGCGACTTGATTGCTTTGACCAATCCACTGAACCTTTGAACTCAACTTCTAAGCAACTTAGCAACCAGCTTTCTACGATGGTTAAAAACTTCAAGTCACTTGGTACATGAAGCTCGCTTTTCATGACTTACAAAACCTCCAGCGAAAGTATAGTTTGGTCATCTTCTTGAACTCGGTTGTCTGCTTGAATACGCGCTAGTAAGTGGTTAAGATGAAGTGGTTGGGCTTCCCTATTTAGCAGTTGCCACAAACCCTCCTGATTCAGCATAGAACGGCTGACTGGCTGGGCGCTATCCACAATTTCTTGTGCAAAATCTTTAGTATTTAATACTTCTGCTTCAGTAATACCATCACTAGCTAGCAGCAGGATATCTCCGGGAGCAAGAACCAACTGACTAGACATAACCTGCCATACAGGCAAGATACCCAGAGGAACGCTGCGTACCTTGAGATATTTGGGTTTTTTTTCCACAGTCTCTTGGTATGACCAGAGCAAGGGATATATATGTCCTGCGTTAGCATAAACTAGTTCCCTAGTATTGGGAGTATAGCGAGCTAAGACGACGGTGATAAAACAATTGTTGCTGATCAAATCATCGCTGAGAGTATGATTGAGATTTTGCATGACCACATTTGGTAGAGGCGGTGATTCTTGAGACAACTCTCGGCGCAACACTGAGATAGCACTAGCCATGAATAAAGCCGCTGGGACACCCTTACCAGAAACGTCTCCCACAGCCAACCACAAGTCTCCTTTTGGATGGACAAACACTTCAAAAAAATCGCCTCCCACTTCACGAGCAGGGTAGCAACAGGCTTGTACCCTCACACCGTTGATGTTGGGCATTGTTTGACGGAGTAGGTTATTTTGAATTTGGCGAGCAACTTCCAACTCAGCGCGGATTTGCTCTTGCTTCTGCTGAAGACGTTGGTAGAGTTTTGCTTGAGAGAGCGCAAGAGCTGCTTGTTCAGCAACACCTGTAATCAGCTCGATATCTTCTTGTTGCCAAGAACGAGCGTGGTGATGCTGCTTGAGAGCAAGAATAGCGAGCAGGTTTTGCTGCCATATTAGAGGCACAACCAATTTCTGATAAGATTTCTCATCATGTATGCTTAGGGCTTTTTGTAATTGACCGGTTTCAAGAACCTCGCTAATCAAAAGATTTAGGTCGAAATCACAACTTGAACTTAGGGATTTTGGATCTTGGTAACAGAACTGGTGTGGTGTTAGGCGATTGCCCTCCACAGGTCTAAGCACGCAATAACTGGCTTCAAAAGTCTGTCCTACCGTTGCCACAATTTTTTGTAGCATACTGTTGTAATCCAGAGACTCTCGAATCGCTGTTGTGACTGCATTAAATAAAGATTCTCTCCGCAAGGCGCGACTCAACTCTTGTGTGCGTTTTTTCACGACTCGATATATATCAGCTGCTTGCTCAACAACTGCTTTGAGTCGCTCAGGTTTCCAAGGTTTAGTAATGTATTTGAAGACCTGACCAGAGTTTATCGCTTCTACTAAATCTTCGACATCAGTAAAACCAGTGAGTAAAATCCGAATTGTATCAGGAAAGTGCTCCACAGTTCTACCCAGAAATTCCGTGCCATTCATCTCTGGCATTCTTTGGTCAGAGATAATCACAGCCATCTCGCCTTCTTGATCCAAGATGTCTAAGGCAGTGAGGGCATCACTTGCTTTATATACTTGAAAATCTCGCCGAAAAGTACGGTAGAGTAAGTGTAGGTTGTCAGGCTCATCATCCACCACCAGGAGCTTGAGCTTTCCAGTCTCTATCTCAGTCATACTTAATTTGACTTTCCCAAGACTTTGATACTAAGGCAACTATTTGCTGTTTCCATATCATCATTGAAGAACACTCCACAAAAACAAAAGTAAATAAAATTCGTCCAGTTTAAACCCCTGATTTCTCTAATTTTTCAAAATTGTCTCTAAATTCGGGGAAGGTCCCCTAAGAGTTTTCCATAGTTTCATAGAAACTCTATCCCACTAGTCCAGAACGTAATGCGCGAACCGCTGCTTGTGTACGGTCATCGGCGCATAACTTGTTCAAAATATTTCGGACGTGTGTTTTCACAGTTCCAACTGTGATATAAAGTCTTTCTGCTATCACCGCATTGCTACAACCTTCTACAATCAATTGCAAAACTTCTAATTCTCTTTCTGTTAAAGTGTAAGGTTCGATTGTGTCTTGGGGCTGACTTTCTTTATCTGGGCTACTATCAACAGATATCTGTAAACTAATCTTATTGTCTAATTGTGTGACTTCGGGTTGTGGTGGATTTTGTTGAGCTTGTTGCAATACAATTCGGGCGATCGCTGGATCAATCCAAGCATTACCGTTATAAGTCACTCGCACCGCTTCAATTAAATTGTCAAACTTAATATCCTTCATGCAGTAAGAGTCAGCTCCTGCTGCAAAAGCAGCTAGCACCGCTTCTTTATTATCCCGTAGGGTTAAAATCAATACTCTTGTTGCTAATTCTTCCCCATCAGTTGTAGATTTTATCTCGCGTGTCAGTTCAATTCCATCTTTGTCTGGTAAACCAATATCTACAATAGCAACATCTGGTTGTAGCGTATTTAACATTTTCAAACCCTCGACAGCATTGGTCGCTTCCCCTACAATTTCAATTTCTTCCTTTTGTTGGAGCGCTGTCCGAATACCCACACGGGTCAGGTCATGATCTTCAATCAAAGCAACACGAATTTTAGTCATGGTCTATTACCGCCCTTATACTCAAAAGCTGTAAAATTGAGTTTACAAAAAAGTCTCGGAAGATGCAGTTTAAAGATGCCTGTGAAAAAATATAAGAGAGCTTTTTGAGTTAGACTAACATATAAAGGCATCCACTCCTTGCCACAGATATTTGATAAGATACTTAAGCGCTAATCGCCCACTACTTGTGTGTTAGACTAAGATACGCTGGAGTTTATAACTCTCTTTCTAAAACATTAGCTTCAACAATAAAAATAAAAACGCGAAGTGTTTCTCCTGCTTAGGAGTACCTGAGATTGATAGATTCTATTGTGCATCCTGATTTCTATAGGGAGTAGCCTAACATCTAAATAGATACCACAAGTCATGCCGCTTCATTTTTCTTGAGACTTAACAGGACTTCCTTGCCAGCAGGATCGGGTTGCGGCTGAAGTCTGGCGGACAGAATCAATCTTTCTGAAGGCGCGAGCTTGACGTTTTGTGCAGTTTTTTTTCACGGCAGGATTTACTACTTTGACTCGTAAGTTTTTTGTGCGTTAGTTTTGGATACATATCATAATTTCTTTGTACAGTGCATCAGTTATAACACTGAGTTATGAGCAACTTCTTAGAATCACCATAGCTTCCCCTCACAACATCTATTTTGTAAAATACCCTGATTTAAGCTTCTGGAAACAATTTGATAAGCTATTGTTCTATCTATGTAGTTGGTGCGAGGCTCATAAAGAATAGGCTATGTCTAAACTGCCTAGAAAATTTTCAGTATTAGGACTACCAGTTCATGTGACAACTGACTATCCAGGCTGGTTGCTAGAACGTTTGCAACAGGGTATGGGGACTCATGTCGTCACCCTGAATGCAGAAATGACGATGCAAGCAGAGCGGAATTCCTCCTTAGCTAAGATCATACACAGTGCTGAGTTAGTGGTTCCAGATGGAGCAGGCGTTGTTCTGTACCTGCGATGGCTGTTGCAGCAAAAAGTCCAGAGAACTCCTGGAATTGAACTAGCAGAAACACTTTTGCAAGAACTTGGGCAAACACAGAGTGAGGCAAAGGTATTTTTCTACGGAGGAGCGCCTGGTGTAGCCGCAAAAACATCAGAGTTTTGGCTTTCTCAAATTCCAGGTTTGGTCGTAGTCGGTACTCACTCTGGCTTTCATTCACAACAAGAGGAAGAACAATTGCGACAAACTCTTGCCCAACTACAGCCACAAGTGATTTTTGTTGGTTTGGGAGTTCCACGTCAAGAGTTATGGATTGCTAATAATCGCCATTTGTGTCCTCAAGCAATATGGATTGGTGTTGGAGGAAGTTTTGATATTTGGTCGGGAATAAAAACCCGTGCTCCTGGTTGGCTGGGAGATAACAATTTAGAATGGCTGTATCGGCTCTACAAAGAACCTTGGCGCTGGCGAAGAATGTTGGCTTTGCCTGAATTTGCCTTTAAAGCCTTAATTTATCGGTTTTTTCAAGTGTCAGGGGTAGGTGTAACGTCAAATTTGTAAACTATTGTTAGTTGTCCACTATAACCCTGCCTCCGGCTTCCCTCTCCAAAACATCCCAGAGGGATTGAGGGTGAGGTCTGATCTTATATTTAATTACGCCTACCTACTTAGCAGTCCTAAATCATTTGTGAAAAACAAGATCCCCGACAACTTTGGCGAAGTCGGGGATCTGTGTCTCTCAATTTTTACAAATCAAATTGCTATAACTACCAACGATTAAGTACTCCGAAAAATTTTCTACTACCGAACAATTTTGTTTTGGATTCAAGGTTGCCAGATTTCACTTGGGAATACTGATTGTATTCAATCTCAAATCTAGAACTACTACTCCTCCAATGCTACTATTAACCAAGCGAAAAGCTCCTGAAAAATCCGTCCTGACTCAAAATAGCGAAACAAAACAGCACAATGGTAGTGTTGAATTCATGGTGCAATTGCGCTCTGTGTCCAAAACCTACGCCAATGGTTGTCATGCTCTTGCCAATATAGACTTGGAAGTCAAAAAGGGTGAATTTTTGTTTATCACAGGAGCAAGCGGTTCTGGTAAATCGACGCTTTTAAAGCTGTTGTATGGAGATGAGTTACCAACACAGGGAGATGTGATTGTTAATGAGTACAATATGGTACCTTTGAGGGGTCATCGCTTATCATTTTTCCGCCGACGCATTGGTGTTGTGTTTCAAGACTATAAACTTATTCCTCGGCGGACAGTGGCGGAAAATGTTAGTCTCGCGCTAAAGACTCAAGGATATACGCGCAAGGAAATTCAACGGCGTTTAGAACCTAGTTTGAAATTAGTGGGTTTACATTCCAAAGCAGAATGCCTTGTAAAACAGCTTTCGGGTGGAGAGCAACAACGAGTAGGTATTGCACGAGCAATAGCGGGAACACCACCTATTCTTTTGGCTGATGAACCGACTGGAAACCTTGATCCAGATAATTCCTGGCAAGTCATGCAGATTTTTCAAAAGTTAAATTCTTTTGGAGCAACAGTGATCGTGACAACCCACGATGAACAGTTAGTCCGCAGGTGCAATCATCGAGTGATGCAAATGCAAGATGGGCGGCTTTATCCAAGAACTTAAAGGTGAAAGTTTTATATTGATACCCTCCCTCACCACCAAGCCAAGTTTGGTGAGGGATTCCAACAGTTGTCCGTGGAAAAAACCTCTACAAAACACGCAATCCCCAGCGTCTTCGTTAGTCGAATCAACACGCTCAGGCTAGCTTTGTTCTAAAAAAACATTTGACCCAATATTTAGGCGCATTACTGCCAAATACTATGATTGCACATTTGCTTTTGTTGTTCCCAGCAATTTGGCAAAACCTCAGTTATCTTCCTCTGTATGTGCGCTATATAGGAAATTGGTTACACAGTCGTAGCCACGACAAATCTAGCCTTGTTTCAGTTGTCTGTTATGTGTCCTCGTTAGTCGGATACACTATTAAGGCTGACTTTATCTTTAAACAAATTCGAGGGAAAATGTTTGGGTATCGCCCCGCCATTCACCAACGACCAACCTGCGGGCAAGATCGCAGTACTCTGGCGGCTTTTGATAACGAAAGAGGAGTGTAGGGAGATAGGTGATCCAGAAAAATTGATCATATTTCCTACATCCTTACACTTATATTCCGTTTTAATAAAACCCTTGCATCAATTTTGCACAAGAGTTTTTAGATTAACTCGTTAATAACAGAAACTAAAGTCATCAATGGTGAATTGACCATCAAAAGCGCAGAAGGTAATACGGTGAATTTCCTTTGCTGATACAGATAATAAAGTGTTGGGAGATTCACCAGGGTCAGAATTAGCAAGATTTGCTCCTGGTAGTACCGTTTGTGTCAGCAGTTGCTGATCGCGACCGTATGCTGAAAGCACAAGCCGCTGTGAACTGGTGACAAAAGCACTGACAAAATGGACAGGATGTAGAAAAGTTGCTTCTATATATCCATTTTTAGGTGCTCCCATTAACACTAACGGACCAGAATGAGTAGGAAATGCTGGGTTTGAGGGCTGTATTGCTATACAATTCTTAAAAATGACTCCCCATTGCTCATATTGTCGCTCCACTGCTTCAAAACATTTCAAATCTTCCAAAGTTAAGTAGACGCACGTGGGTACTGATACGACTTTGCTGTCAATAACTTTTTCCACTTGACCTTGCGAAACTGGAGATTGACTTTGATTTTTAGAATCAAATTCGTTACGAGAGAATTTATGATCTTTAATGGTTGACTTTGTCTGCGATTGAAGACTAGCATGCTTTGCCACGACACCCCGCTTTGTCATTATCTAGAGAACAGTTAGATGATTAACGACATAAAAATTTATTGGTTTTGATCAGCTGCATAAGATTCTAGGTACAAAAACTAGTTGCTCAGCTAGCAGCATGAAGCACACCCGGGTTTACCTACTTAATATATTCAATGAGTGTTTACACTTTTCTGGACGCTTACTCATATCAGTGATGTTTCTGATAGAGTGCCATAACAAATTAATGTGCGCTGGAAATTATAAGTGATAGTTGCTACTAGTATTAAGTGTAGATTAAGGGTATATTTTCAAAGATATCTCAAAGCACAAAATAATTTTATCGTCATAAAGTTTACTAAAAAACACAGTATATATGTATATTTGACATACACTTGATTAGAGGTATGAACGAGTAGTGTGTGAATGTTATCTCTAAGCGTAAGTAAACTACTGAAGGTGATTGGGAAACTGGAAGATGAAGAGGTAAAAAAGTAGGGTTGATTGCAAGACACTTGCAATCAACCCTATTGGATGGTCGAGGAACCATTGTGACTCCTGGCTTTTGAACGCCAGAAACGACGCCAGGTGTTAAGCTTGTACTTTATTAAGTTCCCTCCTGGGCGTGCCTGACCACGGCGCTGCCTTCTGTTGACTAACAAATGCAAGTTAATTTTCTTTTAATCTGACATCAATGACAGTGGCATTAAAGTTGTAGTTGAAGCCATCTAACTCAATTGGCATTCCAATTTTTATTTTGCTATTACCTAGAACTGGTCCTTCGTCAGTGATTTTTGCATTGCCTGTCAAGGTTAAACGTAAATCTTTACTAAAGTTGTTTGATCTTTCTGGTTCTGGCAATTGTTTAATTGAACCATCTGGTTGAGGAACTAATATAGTTCTGGGTAACTCTTCCACAGATTTAATATCTATTTGACCGTGGGGTTGATTGCGGATAATAACTTTAGTTTTGCCGCCTTTTTCAAATCCTCGCGCGTATAACTGTTTAGTATCGAGTACGTTTAATCCCCGAACGATTAAGTCTACCTCGATAGGTACTGTTTTACCACCAACTTGAGCAACGGAACCGGAACCGCCAGGGAAGATAAAGATGCCAAGTATCACTAGCAGAATAACGAGTGCAGCACCTAAATCAAGAATGTTAATTTTACCGAATAAACGACCTTTGGAATCTATAATAGCCATAACAAATCTTTCCAAATAAGAGCAAAGTTGCTGATTGTAACAGTATGGTTTATTAAAGCACAGAGGATTCTGAGTGACTGCGTTAGCAGTGAATGTGCTTGGGCGTTACGATCATGCGACAGTGTATCACAACTTCTTAGTTTTAGATGGACTTTTTGCTATTTTAAGTTGCTGTCACACAGATAGATATATCCTTATGCAACTTACACGGCTATGAATCCGTCCCATAGTTTTATATTCCTTCAAACCTCTTTTCAAGCCGGATTTGTGATGAACAGGAAACGCTTTTCTATCAATCTCCGTTTTTCTCAAAAGCCTTGGTTTTACCCGTTCATTTCGGTAATTATCGCGACACTCATCTGCTTAGTGACACCAGCGACAACAAGAGCGATTGATGCTGGGCAGTTGTTGCCTTTTATTCTTCAGGGAGTCCAGGTTATTCAATTGTCTAATATATCTCCTCGCCAGGAGGTTGATATTGGCAAGCAAATTAATGAGCAGTTGCTAACCAGTCAAGTCAAACTTAACCGCAACTCAGCACTTAATCGTTATGTACAACAACTTGGCCAGCGTCTGGTAGCTAATAGCGATCGCCCCGATCTCCCCTATACTTTCCAAGTCGTTGAGGATGACGCTATTAACGCTTTTGCCACTTTAGGTGGTTTTGTGTATGTTAACACAGGTTTGCTGAAAACTGCAGACAATGAAGCAGAACTAGCAAGTGTTATGGCGCACGAAATTGGTCATATTGGCGGAAAACACCTTGTCAAACAGATGCGACAAAAAGCACTTGCAAGTGGTTTGGCATCAGCAGCTGGGTTGGATCGTAACCAAGCCGTGGCGATTGGTGTAGATTTAGCCCTCAACCGTCCCCGTAGTCGTGGAGATGAATATGATGCTGATACTAGGGGATTAAGAACTTTAACAAGTTCTGGTTATGCCCCATCAGGGATGGTTTCCTTTATGGAAAAACTACTGAAAAAAGGTTCTAGCGTTCCCACATTTTTGAGTACTCACCCTGCAACAGGCGATCGCATCAAAGCTTTGCAAAGTGCTATTAACAACCTACCTAAAAGTGGGGGTGCCGGTTTGGATAATTCTAATTATCAGGCAAACATCAAAGCTTTGCTGAGATAAGTTATTATAACTCCTACTACACTCGTTGCTTATTGTAGCCTCTAACCTCGACTTTAGCTGGATTGACAACAGTCACTGCTTCTTTTAAAGGCAAGGTACGGAAGTGATGATTATAAACATTTGTCTGATAAACGAGCTGATTTGTAATATCTAGTCCTGTCAGCCAGCCACTCCGGGGATGATAAGCGCCAGTATCAATATCCAACCATCCCTGTCCTTGTGCTAGTTTACCAGGATCCACCCCAGGTAGCGTAAAGGTCATAGTATGACCAACAATAATCAGTTTATCAGGGAGTAGTGGTTTTTCTATACTGTGAAATTTATCGCGCACCCAGCAAAGCTGTTCTACAGTTTGTTCTGCTATCGGAATAGAGGGATCAACACCCGCATGAGCCAAGAAAATATCTCCTAAATCGAGATGTGTAGGTAAAGTTTTCAACCATTCCAGATGCTCATGAGGTATTGTGGCTTGTTGATAACTAGCTACCGTTGCTTGCCCTCCACTGTATAGCCATCCTTGTAACATTGAGGTGGAAACATGTCTGTTGGTAAAAATGTTTAATAACATTTGCTCATGATTGCCCAACAAACACTGGTAACAACTGTCCTTGACAAAACTCACGACCTGTGCACTTTGAGGTCCGCGATCAATTAAGTCTCCAAGAAAGTAGACTTGATCATCTGATGTGGGAGCGATCGCTTCCAACAATGTCATTAAACCTTCATAATGACCATGTATATCCCCAATAATAATTCGGCGGTAGCTAGTTGCGCTCATGAGCTTTTTGGTTGGATAACTTTACCTAATACTGCTGCTACACTGTAACTGTTGCTAATTTCGTAAATATGGCTAAAAAAAGCTGAAAAACATAAATGTAATATATAACTACTTTAACTCTGGTGAGTACATACCGTTGTATTATGCCAAACAATAAACTCACAGATGTGAAAGTGAAATTGCGCTTCGTACACTGCTAGAGGCAATCACTCACTCCTGACGTAACAACCAAAAGCCACTGTAAGTCATCCCAGAATCATCGGGTTGCACTAACAAAAAATGTAGTCCACGGCTTTGCTGCTTCCGTTGTTCATAAACTTTAGCAGCAGTTGTCACTTGTTGATCTTCAAATGTGGCAACAATCCATCTGTCAACTAAGCCAGCTTCTAACACCAAACCATCAGGTGCGCCAGCAACGTAATTTAATGCTATGGGATGAACTTGTTGCAACCACCGTGCCAAACGCATTGATTGCCTTCCACCATAAATAATGACACCGGGAACGGGTGTTGTTGATGCTAAACCGAGATGAATGGGTAGGAGATATTCTGGCATTTCTAGAATAGGTATTAGGCGATCGCTAAATACCTCTACCACATCAGTTGCAGTCGTGGAAGCAAAACGCCATTCTTCCCCCCAAAGGTTTTCTGGTAATGGCATTGGGGGTGGTTTGTCCAAAGATACAGGATATTGCTTTTCTTGCAACCACTGTTTTAATGCCAAAGTGTGACGGGTTGGTTCAACAGAAATGCCTAAACTACGTCCAGCTTGTTCTATTAAACTCAAAGACTGAGGACGAAACACTTGAATGACATCTGGTAGTTGTTCAAGCGCTGCTATCTGAAGTTGAGAAGCAACCCAACTTGAAGAAGCTTGTGACTGGGGACAAGTTGCTTGATACTCAAAACTGCGAGTTGCATCACAAATCAGCAACTCCCACATGACTTGTTCAGATCCTTCTGTCTGGGGACGACGATAAAAATCGGCTTGCCAAATTTTCATGGGAGGTACGCATCTTAACAATTCAAAATTCAAAATTCAAAATTCAAAATTCGTCTTGAAAAGTTTTGCGCCGGGAAACCCCTTCGGGTTTGC
>NZ_QMEB01000412.1 GCF_012912135.1 Brasilonema bromeliae SPC951
CGTGCCCGTTTCCGTGCATACGGCTCCCGATGTTCTTACCTTGCGGTTTTGCTCATGTGGATGTAGTCATGACAGCTTTCGTGAACCGCTAGAAGGTTTTTATGCTTCCAATTGTTGTGGTTGCCGTCTTTGTGGTGTAAATGTACTCGTTCATCGCTAAGTATCTTTAAGCCACAGTATCCACATGCATGGTTTTGCCGTTTTAGGGCAATAGAACGGTTTCCCCGTCGTAGAGCTTGCTATTACGTTCGCTCCAGTATGGGATATCTCCGTCGAAAGGTGATTTATTTCCTCTGACGTTGACGTGTTTGTTTTCGGAGTAGGGTACGTCTGGAAATGCCTTGTCTAGTAATTTCTTACTGGAGTATCGGTCATTCTTTGCTTCCTTGTTGAACACCTTGTATGCTCTTGTTTCGATGTGGTATAGCGAGTTACGCGACCCATCCATCTTACAGTGGCGGTGGTAGTTTCTCCATCCTCTAACCAAGGGAGCTAATCTCTTAGCTTTTTCCTCGGAACCATAATTTGAGCAGTTGATGATGGCTTTTATTTTCTGACGAAATGCTTTGAAGTTATCCACTGAGGGCGTGCTTCTAAATTTTCCGTTGTTCTGGACTTTAAAGTTCCAGCCGAGGAAGTCAAACCCATCTGTCGTTGCGGTAATTTTGGTTTTCTTTCCACTGATATTCATTCCTCTGTCGGCGAGAAACTGGCTTATCTTTCCAAGTACTTCATTTGCGTCGTCTTCAGGTCGAAGTATTATTACCATGTCATCCGCGTATCGGATTGATGGTTCGGTGATATCTCCCGGCGGTGTATTGGGTGTAATTTTACAACCTCTTTTACAGCACCGATGATATCTGTGGATACTTTCGATTCCGTTAAGCGCTATGTTGGCTAAAAGTGGACTTATTACTCCTCCTTGTGGGGTTCCCTGTTCTGGGAACTCTGGATTGACCCCTGCCTTAAGGCAGCGGAAAATACCTCTGTTCATACCCTGTGGGGCGATGAGGTTATCCATTATGGCGGAGTGGTTTATCCTATCGAAGCATTTTTCAATGTCGAGTTCTATGACTCGTTTATTTATTCCGTTACAGGAGGAGCGTAGATTGTTGAATAGAATTCTCTGTGCATCGTGCGCAGAGCGTCCTGCTCTAAATCCATAGCTTCTTTCGTGGAAAGTTGCCTCGTGTGCTGGTTCTAAGGCGTATTTTGCTAGGCACTGCCATGCTCTATCCGCTATAGTTGGGACTTTAAGAATTCTGGTTTTCCCGTCCTTCTTGGGTATTGGTATCTGTCTTAATTTGCTATGATGCCAATTAAGGTAATCTTTCTTGAGGAGTTCCTCAAGTGCGAAGCGTTCTTCATGATTGAGGGACGCTTTGCCGTCGATACCCGCAGTCTTTTTACCAGCATTTAGCTGAGTTACCTGACGAATTGCCAGTAATCTTGCTGCTCGGGATTTCAGTATCAGTTTCTGGAGTGACCGCGCTTTCCGCATGTCTCCTGCTTGAACTGCTTTAAATAACCGCACTTGTAGACGGAATAATTCACGGCGAAATTTCTTCCACTTTAAATTCTTCCAAGATTCACTAGGTTTTTCACTGTGTCCAATCATGTGCTAACTCCTGTGGTTATTCTCTGAACACCTCGCGAAAATTACTTCGCGTCCTACCCGAGGTGTGGGGTTTCCGTCGCTCGTCTGACCTACTGAGGGTTCGACCTTTCCTCAGACC
>NZ_QMEB01000052.1:0-1100 GCF_012912135.1 Brasilonema bromeliae SPC951
GATATGATTTCCACTCATCAAGAATTGAATAATTTTTAAATTTTGTGCATCTACCCATTGCAAATCATCTATAAAAATAATTAAGGGGTGCTCTTTTCTAATGAATATTTTCAGAAGTTTTTGCAACAATAAAATGAAACGATTTTGGGCATTAGTACCAAAGAGTTCAGTAACTACGGGTTGCTTGCCAACAATGAGTTCCAGTTTAGGAATAACATCAATAATGATTTGAGCTTGTTCACCTAATGCTGACAAAATTTTAGTTTTCCACTGTTGTATTTCAGCATCAGTTTCATTTAGCAACTGCCCAATTAAGTCTTCAACAGCTTGTATCAATCCTGACAAAGGAAAGTCACGTTGTAACACGTTACATTTGCCTTGGATAAAGTAACTACGCTGTTGGGCGATGATCACTTTCTCAACTTCTTTGACCACTGCTGTCTTGCCCACACCAGGGGCACCAGCTACTAACATCATTTCAGATGTTCCACTGTCTCTGACTCGCTCAAAAGCAGTCAGTAGGGTTTCAACCTCATGTTGCCGACCATAGAGTTTTTCAGAAATCAGAAAACGGTGAGACAGCGCTGCAGGAGGGTTTCCCTCCGTAGGCGACTGCGTTCGGCGTTCGCGAAGCGTGTCCGAAGGACATAGACGTGCCGCAGGCATACCCGAAGGGTCTGACATATCCTGGTTTTTCAACTCAAAAGGCACAATTTTTCCGATTTTTTGCCACTGTTGCAGGTATATTTCTTGACCTTGCTTTGGTCTTTGGGCAGTTTGATAGCAATACTCAGGCGTTTTTGTCATTTTTTCAAGGTTTTTGGCAATAGTCTTTTGTTGATAGTCTTCTCAAGAAGCTGTCAAACTGGCGTGGTTCCGCTAGTCTTACTTTGTAAGTTATTTTAATGGTTGTCCGGTTTTGTCATGATTGCCCCCAACCCTACAGATCCGGCTGCTTCCAGCTCCCGTTGCCTTTTTGCACTAGTCAGTTTCAGCATAGCTGCCTGATCCCTACGTCACGAATTACCTGATTTAAGGTTATTATTCCCGGCGTGTCAGTGATATACGTACATAGAAAATGAAAATTCTTCACACCGAAC
>NZ_QMEB01000052.1:1110-4785 GCF_012912135.1 Brasilonema bromeliae SPC951
TCCCGGCGTGTCAGTGATATACGTACATAGAAAATGAAAATTCTTCACACCGAACAAGTACTTACCGCAGAAAAAGAAGGTTATTATTCCCAGCGTGTCAATGATACATGTACATAGAAAATCTGTAGAAATTATTAAAACTGAATAAGTACTTACCGCAGAAAAAGAAGGTTATTATTCCCGGCGTGTCAGTGATATACGTACATAGAAAATGAAAATTCTTCACACCGAACTAGTACTTACCGCAGAAAAAGTCTTATCTTTTCACCTTTGACTCTTGACTCTGACTTCCGTCGGCTGGTACTGCGAACCAAGTTTATTAGCACAAAAACCAACGTCACGTACTTGATTTGGCTCAATTATCCGTCCCCAATCTAGAGGTGTGACAGTATACTGTGTTGCTCCTTGAGGTTTAAAGTTACCGTTCCAAGAGTTATTAATCGCAGCCTGTTTCATATCAAATGTCATTTGCCAATTGTTAACCTTGGTATTCCCCTGATTCATGATTTTGAAGCTGACACAAAATCCTGTTTGCCAATTTGCATAGATGTCAGAAGTTACTGTTAGTTGGGAAGAAGAAGAGATACGGTAAAGAGGAGATAGGGGATTTTGTGATGGGGAGATAGGAGGAATAATCTTTCCTGTGTCCTCTTCCACTTGCACGGGCGCTACTTGAGAAAAACTAACTGGCAGCATTTGGGACAGTAGCTGTTGCTTAGGAATATCAACATTTTGCCAATCATCTAATAAAATACCGCCTGTATCAGAACTGTTAGGATTCCAACTCCAGTAAGCAAAACTTAATTGTTTCTGTTTAATATATTGCACAAATTCGTTCTGCCAAATTCCTTCTTTAGAATTTGTATCTACTTTCCTTCCACCAAATTCACCGATAAAAATAGGTGCAAGATTTTGACTAGAAATATAATGAAATCCTATTTGCCAGCGATTGATGAGATCTTTAGGAAATTTTGGGTCAGAAAACCAAGCCTGATCTGCAACTCCAGGACCGTATTCATGAGGTGAATAGACAAGCTTGTTGCGACGAGATAAACGTACTGGGTAGCGCTTCACTCCTTCTAAATTACCACCGTGCCAATGGTTAGGCAGCTTTTGTGTAGGAACATTCTTTTCTACTCCTTGCACAACAATCAGCCAGTTAGGATTAACCTCAAGAATCGCATTTCCAGCCCGTTCTGCAGCGAGTCGCCAGTCTGTTGCTAAATCGTCAGTACCCCAGCTTGCTTTTCCGTGAGGTTCGTTTTTCAGATCTGCACCAACAACGTTGGTTTGATTTTTGTATCTATTGGCTAACATTGTCCAAGTATTAATCCAGTCTGCTTCTGTAAAGTTGTCTTCGTACCACAATTCGGCAATCCGCTTATCATTCAAACAGTGATTATCGAGTAGAACGAGTAACCCTTGACGTTCTGCTTCCTGAATAATTAAGTCCATCACCTCTATTGGAGTTTTTCCTTCAAATTCTTTATTGCTACCAATACTGAAATCAATACCGCTAATATTAGGCGAAACTAATGCTTGTACAGAATAAGGTAAGCGAATCAGGTTATACCCAAGTGTCCTAATTTGTGTCAGTATCTCCTTATAATCTCGCTTCCACAAGCCATGCGGTACGTGGGTTTCTGTTTCCATGCCAAACCAGTTAACACCTCTTAGCAAAACTTGCCGACCTTTAGCATCGATAATTTTTGCGCCACGAGTTGAAAGTGGTAATTCCATGATCATTTCAGTATTTATCTCATTTACCTGGCTTTGAGCAGGCAGCTCACTCATGATATTTGTCAAAAAAACTACTGTGCTTACTGTCATAATGAGTAACTGGTGATTAAATTTTAAGTTTTCTCGTTTCCTTGTATAAAAAAGCCGCATACTTTTCGTTACCTTACTTAACTGACACAAATATCTTTAAACAAGCGTGAGGACAGACAGCTTTTAAGCATATATCGTTCAATGTCCACAATTTCATGAAAGCCCAGTTCCTGCTTGTTGTTAACTCTGTAAATGTGCTAGAATTAAATACTCTGCTAAAACTTGTCAATTCAAAATCCTTGTTAAAATTTCCTAACTTTAGTTAAGGAAGGGTTATGATGAGTGAACACTGTCAATGTAGTTCCTCCCAAAGAGAAATTTTTTGCTCTCAATAGGATTATGTGAACGGTTAGGGTTCAAAAGTTAACATACAGCAATTAAGCACATCACTTCTGTAAATATGTTGATAAGTTAAGTAAAAATAGCCAATAATCATAATCAGTTTCTACTTAGACTAGAAAAGGGGAGTGGATGAATAAGCATATAATTGACCGACTGTAAACTTTGGGAGTTAAAGTCACCAAGAGACCGGGAACTAGCATTCCTACTCGCTGGTACTAATAGCAAATTTGGCTCTCCTGCCGTTAAGTCAGGCAAAAGGCAAGTAAAAATAACCTGGTTTTGTTGCCTTCTCAGACAAACCATGTGCCCAAAGCCATGGAAGTATCAAAAAAATCCAGGTTAAGCTAGAGAAGAGAGTTAGGATTAGCTTTACATCCTTTGGGGTCAAGAGCAAAACTTATTCTCACCGCAGGAATTTTCTCAAGTTGGCATTGTCCTTACTCCATGCTGCGAATTATTACTCAGCAGGCAGACGTTAGAGCAGAACTACAACGGATCTGCGATCGCACCCATGATGAACAGGTACTTCACAAAGAAGCAACAGTGCGGGAAGTGTTGCAGGCAGTGAAGCGCCAAGGCGATAACGCTGTACTGCATTACACAGCCGAATTCGATAAGCAAACCCTCAAGCCAGATGAACTGCGCGTGACAGGCTCAGAACTGGATGCAGCCTACCAACAGGTATCAAAGGAATTGCTCCAGGCTATCAGGCTTGCTTGCCGCCAAATCGATGCATTTCACCGCCAGCGAGTGCCCAAAAGTTGGGTACAATTTGGCGACGATGAGATCGTGTTGGGCAAGCGCTACACACCAGTAGACAAAGCAGGGTTATATGTGCCAGGTGGTCGTGCCGCCTATCCAAGTACGGTATTGATGAATGCAATTCCGGCAAAGGTGGCTGGTGTGCCACGTGTGGCAATGGTTACACCACCAGGACCAGACAAAGCAATTAACCCAGCAGTGCTGGTAGCAGCACAAGAAGCTGGAGTACAAGAAATTTATCGCGTCGGAGGCGCACAGGCGATCGCCGCTTTAGCCTATGGTACAGAAACGATTCCTAAAGTTAATGTCATCACAGGACCAGGTAATATTTACGTCACTTTAGCCAAAAAGCTTGTCTATGGCACCGTAGGCATCGATTCCTTAGCTGGACCTAGTGAAGTCCTCATTATTGCCGATGAATTCGCAAATCCTGTACACGTTGCCGCTGATTTGTTAGCGCAAGCAGAACATGACCCGATGGCAGCAGCAATTTTGCTGACCACGGATGCAGCTTTGGCAAAGAATGTACAAGTGGCGGTGGAAAGGCAACTTGTGGATCACCCAAGGCGCTTGCTCACAGAAAAAGCGATCGCTCACTACGGTTTAATAGTGATTGTAGAATCCTTGAAAGCGGCAGCAGAACTCTCAAACGAATTTGCCCCCGAACATCTGGAGTTGGAAGTAGAAGATCCTTGGGAGTTACTACCACAGATTCGGAATGCGGGTGCCATTTTCTTGGGC
>NZ_QMEB01000052.1:4795-27261 GCF_012912135.1 Brasilonema bromeliae SPC951
ATTCCACACCAGAAGCCGTAGGCGATTATTTAGCTGGACCTAACCACACCTTACCAACTTCTGGTGCTGCTCGTTATGCCTCAGCATTGGGAGTGGAAACATTCATGAAACACTCTAGTATTATTCAATACTCTCAGACTGCACTGGAAAACGTGGCTGGTGCAATTGATGTACTGGCAACAGCGGAAGGTTTACCTTCTCATGCTGATTCTGTCAGACGCCGAGTCCAAACGCAAGAGTAATTTTGAATTTGAATTATTAATTTTTTCCTTAGACATTACCCAAAACTCAGCCTATGGGTTCAAACTGAAGGTTTAAGGCTATACAAAATTATGTCCACAGCTTGGATATAGTGAGTGTAGCCATTAACTTATTTCATCCTTGACTTATAAGGCTATCCATGACTCGGATCTTTCTCAACAAAAGTGACAGTAATCGCTCATGAACAATCTAACCCTTATACCTTTGCAAGTAAATCTCAATAATAAAGGTAAGGGGCGATTTGTCAAACAAGGCTGAAAAGTCAATCTTGATGAGCCGTATAAAATTACAGTTTCAAGATTGTTAACAAAGATATAATTAACAGATAGTCGGAGAAAGTCAAGTAAAAAGTCTACTCTTGTGGAGAGGACATCGGTGCTAAAGACTATTTTGGTTGCTCTGGATGATTCCGAACTTGCAGACAGAGTCATTCAGACTTTACAAGAACTGGTTCTGGTAAAAGACAGCAAAGTTATTCTCTGCCATGTGTTTTCTCCATCAGAGTCAGAGATGGAACTACCAGCTGATCGTCCTCACCCAGAGTCATCAACATTTTCTTATTTCCATATTGAAAAACAGCTTCAATCTTACCAGACACTATTACCAGTTGAAAGCAATATAGAACTTGTCACTGGTAACCCAGCAGAAGAGATTATTCGCCTTGCAAATATTTACAAAGCTGATTTAATTATTATTGGCAGTCGCGGGTTAACTGGTATGAACCGAATTGTCCACGGTTCTGTGAGTTCTCAAGTGGTGGAAGATGCCAATTGTTCTGTGTTAGTCGTCAAGTAAGAATCTAAGATAGGCGCTTGGGCAACAGCGATTGTTACCATTCCTGGTAGCCCCTCTAAACTGAAAATTTGTTTAGGAACGATTAATCTTACCTCTAATTCTAGGGTAATTACCTTATTCTGGGAAGACTCCAGGCAGGTGAAATCAGAGGCTGCACACAAAGCAGCTGCCTCTGCCACGCTACAGGTTCTTACTTTTTTTCCAACCACTTGAGATGGGTTAGGGACAGAGATTTGACTCAGAACATCAGGCGGAAAGGTTTTTAAAAACAAATTTTGGTGCTGGCAAAGTTCCAATAAACCCAATTCTTGAGATTTACTATTAATAGTCGCAAAACCTGCAATTGCACTTTCCGCCAGTTGATTTTCTCTAAAAACTTGCCCAATAGCCCTTTCCATCAACTGTCGTGAAGTTCCCCTAGTGCATCCTATTCCCACCCACAGAACCCGGTGGTTGCTTGCTACTTTGTTGATTATTTGTCTCATGTGACGGCGTGTTAGTTACAGGATCAGCACCTCCATCAGATGGCAAAGAACTCAAACCAGTTACTCTAATAAATCCCCGATAAATCAGTGCCCCAAGAGTTTCTAGCTTGAAGCCCCAACCTTTGGGTAAATTGTTATCACGATCATTTTGTCCCAAATCAACGTAAATACGCGGCGGGATAAAATAAGTGACACCATCTTTACCTATCAACTCATCTGCTTTTGCCATCACTTGGTCAAAATTCAAGTCAAATTCTTCATAACTGTCGAACTTACGTTGTAGTTGTTGTTGTACAAAAGCAATGAACTCGCGAACAGCTTTGACTTTTGGATCATTAGGGGGAGGAGAAACCGAGAAAAACTCCAAAGGAATTCTAGAGATCAGACCTTGACCTTCATTAGCAGATTCTGCTTCCGTAGGAGGTGTGACAATACCCAATTGTCTCAGAATTAAGGGTTCTAAGTACCCTAACATTTGGGCTTGCGCTTTGGCAATTTTGGTATTATTTACATCTTCTTGACGCTTCAATAGAGTACGGAAAGCACGGCGCAGTACTTGAGAAAGTGTGAAAGGAGGAAAGGGAATGCTGTTGAGTTCAGGTGGTTGTCCATTGGTTGCCATCAGAACGTCGAGAGGTGGCAAGTCCTCAGGTACCACTGGCATTTGAATGTTGAACTCTTTAAATTGGAGGTTTTCGCTGGTTTGGCTGAGGATATTTTTCTTTCTGCTGTTTTGTTTGTCGCGAATTTTGAGTATTTCTGTTGCTTTTGCTTTATCACCATCCAATAATAAGGTCAACCCTTGCTTGTTAAACGGGTAAACAGGAGTATTTAGACAGATATAAATAAACTCGGCACAATAAGCTCTATTTTGTGAATTATTGAGGAAATCAATTGCCTCTTTTGAACCGAGACTAGCAAGGGCGCAGTTTTGCAAAAATTCTTTGAGAGTTGGGCGATCGCACACGCCAGTTGGATCGTTCCCATTAAAATCATTTTGTGAGAATTCGACAAACGGGTTCATTAAAGCCATCCAACAGATCATGCTATCGGTATAGCCACGCGCCTGTTGTGGCGTTACAAACTCCGGAAAAACTAACCGCTGGGCTACTGCAATAAACCCATTGTGTCCATATAGCCCGTCATGGTAAGTGTCTGGTTCGTTTAAGCTACCAAATGCCTTTGTTCTTCCACCGTTCCATAATGCAGGTACAATCGCACCAGAATGATGTCCTTCATTTTTAATAAAAATTTCTACCAAATCTGACAACTCATAATCCTCAGGTGGTTTGCGCAGGTCAATAGCTTCACCGTATCGGTCTTTATTGTATTGGTAAGTACAGATAAGTAAACCGTATTTATCAAGATACTGCACAATATCTTCGTGTCCGGAAACGGTTTTTCCATTCGGATCTGTGATTTTTTGTTCGTCCGCAATACCGATAAACCCTGGAACCTTTATTGTTTCCACATCGAGAATAGTTTCATCATCTATGATGACTTGCTTGTGGAACAACTGCCTCATGTCCAAGACTTGTTTGCCTTGCTTATCATCCGGACTTCTCAATGCATTAAAACTAGACAAATCTACATCTTCGGCAGACCACAAAGGCAGACTATCATCTGTTTGCTGTAAATTGTTGTTTTGACTCATATGCTGTATTTGACAAAAGTAATGTATAACATAAGACCTCATTTTCTTCTACAGATGAGGTACCAAGATTAACTACATCTATCAAACACTCTTTTAAGAAAAAACTCGTAGACAAATTGAAGAAAATTTCTCTACTTACTCGTGTGCGCCTGCTGCCAAGAGGCTTTGCACCACGGTACGATACCCATTAAACTCTGCAAGCATTAAAGCTGTATAACCACCTTCATTTTTTATATTCACATCTGCCCCAGCTTTCAGTAACAATTGCACTGCTTCCTCATAACCCCGCGAAGCTGCCCACATCAGTGCTGTTGCACCTGCTGAGTCTTGTAGATTCACATTCGATCCCTTTGCTATAAGCTGCTGTATCACGCCTAGATGGTTACGTTCTGCGGCCTTAATTAAAACGCTCTTCCCGTCGTCTCCCTGAGTATTGACATCAGCTCCATAATCTAGTAGTAATCTTACCATCTCAGTCTTTCCCTGGATAACTGCTAGCGTCAAGGGTTGCTCACCCAAGTTTTTCTCTTTCAGATTTGCTCCCTGACGCAGTAGTGCTTCGGCAATTTGGCTGTGTCCCTGCAAAGCTGCCAGGAGTAGCGGTGTATCTCCTAAATGGTTCTTAATTTCTACGTTTGCTCCTTGGCTGAGTAAAACTTCTACCACATCGGCATAACCTTCAACCACAGCAAGATGCAGGGCTGTTTCCCCATCTTGATCTTGGAGGTTAACATCAGCACCGCGAGCGAGTATTTCTGCTGCGATCGCACTATGTCCCGCCGCCGCCGCTGCTGATAAAGCCGTACTACCATCAAGATTTCTCGCCTGAACATCAGCCCCTGCTGCTAACAGCGCTTGCACAACTTCCAAATGTCCCAAATCTGCCGCAATCATCAATGCCGTTTCTCCTTCTTCATCTTGGGCATTGACATTTGCATGATTTTGTAGTATAGCTTTGACAACTGCGGCATGTCCAGCGCGTATTGCTAATTGAAAAGCCGTGTCCTCATCTTTATCTTTAACATCGACTTTGGCACCAGCAGCAAGTAAGACTCGCACCACCTCAGCGTTTCCTTTTAAGGCGGCTACCATTAAGGCAGTGCTACCATCAACATTCGTGGCGTTGACATCCGCGCCTCTAGAGACTAAAAGTTTTACAATGTCAAGTTGGTTAGCACTTGCTGCTAACATCAAAGCCGTCAACTTATAGCGCTTTCTTTTCAAGTCGGGATGAGCACCTGCATCAAGAAGCGATCGCGCAATTTCGGTGTAGCCGAAATGAGCAGCAAACATCAAGGGTGTAGTACCATCGCGATCGCCCGTATCTACGTTGGCACCATCATTAAGCAGTGCTTGCACCTGTTTTATATCACCATTTTTCACAGCCGATAGCAGCAAGACATCGTTATTTTTAGTCATTAGTCATTAGTGATTAGTCAAGAGGAGGCAGTGCGTTGCAGTGAGGGAGTGGGAGGCTAGAGTTTCACAGGCTTAGACGTCTTCCAGGCAGCTTCCCTCCGAGGGTGCCACTAGGCGTGCTTTCCCCGGACGGTGCGAACTGCCGTTCAAAAATTATTTTCCTGGTGCTTTTTTTACACAAGATGCTCTGTTTGTCCCCTTATCCTTTGTTTGTTCATTTCTTTATCATCCCATTTCCCCATTACCAATAAGCGTTATGCTAATTTTTATGAAGATTTAAGAAGAGGGGCACTAGGTATGGAACTTTCACCATCAGTTAAGTTTTCGTTAAACTTTATTCACCCAATTCTCATGTGGGTGTTATTACTACTTTCCTTGTATGCAGCGTATCTGGGACTACAAGTCCAACGGACAAGAAATGCTCAAGGTGAAGAAAAGAAAGAATTAATCAAAGGTCAATACAACGTTAAGCATTACCAAATCGGCTCTATAATTTTGGCTTTGATGGTAACAGGCGCTATTGCTGCTATGGCTGTGACTTACATCAACAATGGTAAGTTGTTCGTTGGACCTCACCTACTCATAGGACTTGGGATGACAACTCTAATTGCCATCTCAGCTTCCCTGTCTCCTTTTATGCAAAAAGGGGCAAATTGGGCGCGACTAACACATATTCTGTTGAATTTTGCAATCGTAGGTCTTTTTGTATTGCAAGCTCTCAGTGGGGTCGAAATTGTCCAAAGACTTCTCACTCAAGCATAGTCACTAGTCATTAGTCATTAGTCATTAGTAAAAAACAAATGGCTATTGACTCTTGCTACTCAAATGTATGCCCTAAGGGCACGCTACTTTAAACAAAGTATGCTCGACGGAGCATACTTTCAAATTCAAAGGACGTGGGTGAGGTGACTATTTTTTCTTTGGATGATCAGGAAAAGGAATACCCAAAGATTGGTGAAAATCTTCCTGTACCTTACGAGTTAGGCGGCGAGAAACTTGGCGGACAACTTGGTTAAGTAAGCGTTCACCTGTAGATAGAACTAAAGACTTGGGTATTCGCTGAATAAACTTGGGAAAGTGAATATAAACACTGAGATCCAATTCCCACTCCACCTGTGTCATTTTACTTAAGCAGGTGGAAGAATTATTTGCCACATTTTCTTGTAACCGTAGTGCAGCTCGATAATCCACATCATAACCAGGAGCATGGTAGTCAGGAATCGGAATAGTGTAAATCCGATAAATTCCTTCTTCTGGAGGTAATAATTCCAAACCTATTTTTGGTTCTACTTCGTAACCAAAAGAGCCAAAACGACCAATGACTAAGGCATAGCCATTTTTTCCCAATGGTTCCACCTTCATGGGATCAGCACAGCGCGAAAACCATGAGGCATGATTATTGAGGTATTCAGCCACAGTTCCAGGTGCAGCATACATTTCCATATGGTCGTTATAACGACCGTGAAACCGTGTTGGCGTTCCTATTGCTTCTTGGGTGATGTCTCCAGCTTCTTGAGTCGATGTCATAGATAAGATTGCTTCTGTTGTGTCAAAGGATTGATAATCCGGCTGCTTTGAAACCATAAAAGCGTTCTTTTATAGTCAGAGTGTTTGTCTAAATTAATAATTCGGCTGGTAGATAAAACATTTCGTACTAAATTTCCATTTTGGCGGAATCTCAATCATCTGTCATGTGGTTCATCTAAATCCGTGTAAGAATCTTTAAAATAGGAAACTGAAAAACAGATACTAGTTTTCCAGGATAGCGTTTATCATGAAAGCATTAGTAGCAGGGGCAACAGGTGAAACAGGTCGCCGGATAGTGCAAGAGCTGATAGCGCGGAATATTCCCGTTCGTGCCTTAGTCAGGGATGTAGAAAAAGCAAGGAGTATTCTAGGCGCTGATGCCGAGTTGGTCGTGGGAGATGTGTTAAAGGCAGAAAGCTTGTCTGCTGCTTTGGGAGATAGTACAGTGCTACTATGTGCCACTGGCGCAAAACCAAGCTTTGATCCAACTGGACCTTATAAAGTGGATTATGAAGGGACTAAAAATTTGGTAGATGCCGCAAAGGCTAAAGGAATTGAGCATTTTGTCTTGGTTTCTTCTTTGGCTGCTTCCCAGTTTTTTCATCCCTTGAACTTGTTCTGGCTGATTTTATATTGGAAAAAGCAAGCCGAGGAGTACATCCAGAAAAGCGGTCTGAACTATACAATTGTGCGACCTGGTGGTTTAAAGAATGAAGATAATTCCAACCAAATCGTGATGCAAAGCGCTGATACATTGTTCGAGGGTAGCATTCCCCGACAAAAAGTAGCGCAGGTTTCTGTTGAGGCGCTGTTTGAACCAGCAGCAAAAAATAAAATTGTGGAGATAGTTGCTCAAGAAAATGCTCCCGCAAAAAGCTTTGGAGAACTCTTTGCTAACGTCGCCTAAGTCTTGGTATTGAGTTGTGAGTCAAAAGTGAAGAGTCGAATAAGTGATGTCCCTTTAAGTATGCACAAAGCACACGCAATCATGTGTTAACGTTGCAAAAGCGTTCGCTTTGTGCGACGAGTGCTTAGGCGTGGAGGAGATATGCCAGTTGTCCTCCCGCAGCAAGTTGTCTCACTAATCGCTATTGACTTTTGACTCATTTTCTGGTGAGTTTCCGGAATTAGTGCGTCGAAGATTGTTGTTATATTTTGATGACAATAACAGCTCATTTTTAAGGAGTCGGACTCTGAAGAAAAGCTTAGAACGCAAAGGCGGCGTTGAACAACTCATTGCACCAATAGCCGCACTTCTTGGCTTCGTATGTTTGTTGCAGTGGTCGATATTTGGAGATTTGCGATCGCATCTCGATCCCACCTTTGCCAACAAACAGCCTCCCTTAGTCATGAAAGGGGGTGATCCTTATATCCGTGCTTTGATGCGAACTATCTCAGCAAGTGAAGCGAGTAGCAACCGTCCTTATTCAGTGTTGTATGGTGGACACCATGTTAACAACCTTAACCGTCATCCTGAGATATGCGTCACTATCGTAAAAGGTCCGAACAAAGGAAATTGTTCTACAGCTGCAGGTAGATATCAAATTATTAATACTACATGGTACAATCTATCCCCTCGTTATCACCCAAACCCAGGACGATTTATGTTTTGGGTTTCTTATAGTTTTGAACCAGACTATCAAGACGTGGTTGTTTATCGTTGGTTAAGTGACTCTCGATTTTGGGGAACTGATATTTCTCAACAGCTACGTCAAGGAAGGTTACCAGAAGTTTTGCGGCGGTTGTCTCCTACTTGGACAAGTTTGGGATATGGTATAGAAACTAATTCTGTGAGCAAGTCTCTGCCACAGATTTATCATAAAATTTTGCAAGAGGAATTAAGGGCATCTGAAAAATCAGTGTGAAAAGACGCTTGTCATTCCTCTTTGAGGAAATGAAACAACCTTACCTCATCCAACAACTTTTTCTGTACTCAAAAACTTTTTGCAACACAATCTTTCTACTTTAATTTTCTGTAAGCAGCCAAAATAATTTCTTCTGTTTCTTCCCAACCAATACACCCATCTGTTACAGAAATGCCATATTGTAATCGCTCTCGTTCGCGAGGAATCAGTTGATGACCTTCATACAAATTGGATTCTAACATCATGCCAAGTATTGATGTATTACCATCTACTATTTGTTGAATAATCTTTTCCAGAACAGAAGCCTGTAATTTATATTGTTTATTTGAATTGCCGTGGCTACAGTCGATAACAATTCTCGGTGGTAAATTTGCCTCCTTTAATTTTTCTTCCACCAGTTTGACATTAGCTGGATCAAAGTTAGGCTGACCATTACCGCCTCGCAAAATAACATGACCATAGTCATTTCCTCTCGTTTTAAAGATGCTCACCTGTCCGCTTTGATTTATTCCTAAAAAGTGGTGAGGTTTCTGAGCTGATTGAAGAGCATTCAAAGCCACATTAATGTTACCATCGGTACCGTTTTTGAAACCTACAGGCATCGAAAGTCCGCTTGCCATTTCGCGATGAGTTTGTGATTCGGTCGTGCGTGCTCCAATTGCAGACCACGTAATAAGTTCACCAATGTACTGAGGTACTATAGGATCGAGTGCTTCTGTACCGACAGGTAATCCCAATTCAGCAATTTTTAGCAGTAAGCTACGTGCAATTAATAAACCTTTTTCTATGTGGAAAGAATCATCCATATCAGGATCGTTAATTAATCCTTTCCATCCTACTGTTGTTCTTGGTTTTTCAAAATATACCCTCATGATAAGCAGCAGTTTATCCTTAACTCGCTCAGCAAGAATTTTTAGTTTCTCTGAATATTCAATTGCTGCTTCTGTATCGTGGATAGAACATGGACCAACTACTATGAATTTTCTCCTGTCTTGAAAATTTAGAATATCTTCTATTTCTTGTCTGTATCTTAAAACTGTCTCTTTTGCTAAAAGTGTTAAAGGTAATTTGGATTTTAAATCATCTGGAGTTAATAAAGCCTGGAAACTTTCAATGTGAGTATTAGATAATTTATTGTTTTCCATAAAGTACACTTCCTGATTTTGTGATATTTACTATTGATTTTTGTTATACAGTATAACTCAAGAGTCTGACTTTATTCTTGATTTTCAGATTTATATTTTTTATGTAACTAACACTTACTGTGATATTTTCAGGTGTCAAACGTGGATAACAATACTTTTAAAAGGCTTTATTACCATAAAATGAGAACATTTTTCACAAATAGTCTGACATTTTCAAAATGAATATTATGTCCTGAATGACTAATTATGTTTAAATGGCAAAAATCACAAATTTTAGTCATGTTTGTATTGATAGATACAAACTTCTCATCATACTCTCCTGCTAATAAAAAGATAGGGTTTGTATTCTCTTTCAGTTTTTCCCACAAAGAAGGTTGACACCCAGTCCCCATGAATCGCAGTGATTTAGCTAACTCAATTGGATTGTTTTGCAACCGAACTTCTACAAGGTGGTGAAATTGGGGGTGATTTTTAATAGACCCAAAAATGGGTTGATTATACCAATTGGACAAAAAAGCTATAAAATCATTCTTGTCAATACTTCTTTCTAATTTTCTGGCTATTTGCTCATCACGTTTGACTCGTTCTGCTCGTTCTACTTCTGTTAACAAACCAGGAGAAGCTGATTCCAAAATAGTTTTAGGAAAACGATGAGGAAAATACAGGGTTAGGTATAAAGCTAATCTCCCTCCCATCGAATAACCAACCAAAAAGCATTTGGTAATTTTTAAATCATCCAGTAAGTGGATTACGGCATGGGCAGTGTTTGGCATTGTATAACACTCGTCACTACCGAAAACTTTAGTTGCTCCATGTCCCGGAAGGTCAACTGTCAGACAGTAAAAATCATCAGATAGTAATGAGATAGCTTCATCAAATTCATGAGTGTTCCCCATGAATCCATGTAAAAAAAGAATTAGTGGTTTATCTGGATGACCACTAAAAGAATAGTGAAACTGATAATTACTGAGAGTCATATTTTAGCCTATCTGATCACACACATTGCCTTAGTGAATTCCATTCGCGCGCCAGTTGCACCGCATTAGTGACAGGTTAAGGTTATGGCGCATTTGTCAATATACCTAATCATTGAAAAATATGCCAAAACCTGTGGTATCAAACATCGTTTTTGAGTTCGCGATTGCACGGTTCGCAGTGCCTTTTGGGCAATCGCGTAATCTTTATACTCATCATTCACTTTTCTGCAAAAGCTAGGTACAAAGCTTAGTTTGATACCTGATTTTTCACTCGCTTTTCAGCAGATTTTTTAATTGACAAAAGCAATGTTATCTGTAATTAGCTCACAAATGTTGCACCGACTGTCGGGCATTGCCCGCAGCACTAGCTTGGCTACACAAACCGCGAAGCGCCGCGAGCGGAACGCAGTGCAGCGTGGCGGTCAGCCCGCCGGTGCGGGTTTCAATCATTTTCCCTACGCGTCATCTGGTTATTTGCTTTACATGGGCTTTTTTGATCACATATAGGACTTACGCACTGTACAAAAAGATTGGACCGCCCGCAGGGTTTGCTTAACCCCCACTCGCTGTCTGCCGTGCATGGTTTCCCGACTTGAGGAGCCACTGCGGTGCGTCGCTGTCCTCCGTTGTTCGCCTAGCGTCTGGTGGAGGAGATAGCATGTGGCGTGCGACTGCGGTGCGACTTCTAGTCGCTGGGTTGAGTATGAAATAAAACTTTTCAAAAATCCCCTAAGGCAAAAACCTATCCAAAGCAGCTTTAAGTTGTTCCAATTCAACTTCAATATCACCTTCTTTTGCAGCTCTTGCAATACACTCTGTTAAATGTTCATCCAAGACAATCCGTGCTACGCGATCCAACGCTCCCCGTACGGCAGCAATTTGTAGTAAAACATCAGGACAAGGGCTATTTTGCTGCACCATTGTCTTAATACCACGAACGTGTCCTTCTATACGCGAAAGCCGATTGACTATTCGCCGCAGAGATTCTTCGCTATGAACGTGAGCATGAGCCGACTGTTCATGATTGTGAATATGCTGTGTATGATCTTTGTCTGTATCGTCAAAGAGTAAATCCTCATCCTGCTCAGATGTGGGTGAGGATTGTTTTCTTGATCGGTTCGATCCATTCATAAGTTTTCATATAGGTGCTGCCAATAAATAAGATCGTACCGTAGAGCATACAGGAGGGGGTGGGCACAGATGGAGTGTTAAAGAGGATCACTAATATTATTTGAAAATATTTGAAAATTTCGTAAATTAAAGAACAAATGCCTGATTTGCAAGGATTAGGCAGAAATATAGAAATATTAAACTAGAAACAAACGTGAATGGATAGTTATTGCCAAGTATACCTGTAAAAATAGCTATAGAGAGATTTTTCACCATAGAAACAACAATTAAGCTGAAATATTAGGTTGTGGTTATGCGATTTTCCAAACGATCCCGGTCTATACGCCAACTAAGTACTCATGTGTTAGCCGTCATTTTGGGAGTTTTGCTAACTGTTGGCACTTTGCAAGTCTCACCCTCACAAGCAGAACCAGCGCCAAGTTCTGTGATTGGTGATTCACCACAACTCGTCGCCCAGAGACAATCACCCGCCACTGCAGCTATTGGTAGCAGTAGCTTTGTGACAGCAGCAGTAAATCGCGTTGGACCAGCAGTTGTTAGGATAGACACTGAGCGTACAATTACCCGACGCGCCGCCGATCCATTCTTTGACGATCCCTTTTTCCGACGGTTTTTTGGTAACGGTTCACCACAGCAGTTGCCTCCCGAGCAATTACGTGGTCTTGGTTCTGGCTTTATCATTGATAAAAGTGGGTTAATTCTGACTAATGCCCATGTGGTCGATAAGGCTGATAAAGTCACTGTCCGCCTTAAAGATGGACGCAGCTTTGAAGGAAAAGTACAAGGCGTTGATGAAGTCACTGATTTGGCGGTAGTTAAAATCAATGCTGGTGGTGATTTACCAATCGCACCCTTGGGTTCTTCAAATAATCTACAAGTGGGTGATTGGGCGATCGCAGTCGGTAACCCCCTAGGATTAGATAACACCGTTACCCTAGGAATTATCAGCACCCTCAGACGTTCTAGCGCCGAAGTTCGCATTCCCGACAAGCGCTTAGATTTCATTCAAACCGACGCCGCTATCAACCCTGGTAACTCAGGTGGACCACTGGTGAATGCTCAAGGTGAAGTCATTGGTATCAACACAGCTATTCGTGGTGACGCAACGGGTATTGGCTTTGCCATCCCTATAGATAAAGCTAAAACAGTCGCAGCCAAACTACAACGCGGAGAAACAATTGCTCACCCATTTATAGGTGTGCAAATGCAAGAGATAACGCCGGAACTGGCAAGACAATTCAACTCTAACCCTAATTCTCCGATTCAATTGCCAGAAATTAATGGCGTTTTAGTCATGCAAGTGGTGCCTAACTCACCAGCAGCAGCAGCAGGAATACGTCCGGGAGATGTGATTCTTCAGGTTGATGGACAGCCGATCACAAAAGGCACACAATTGCTTGACATTGTGGAAGCTAGTCGTGTTGGTCAGCAATTGCAGTTGAAAGTGCAAAGAGGTAACCGGACACAACAGCTATCGATACGCACCGCTCAAATGCAAAATCCCTCGTAAAAATTTTAAATCCTAGACTGTAAAAGCCCGGCTTGTTGAAGAAGCTGGGTTTTTTGTCAACGTTTTTTTGTTACCAGAAACTGACGCAAACTCAACAAACTTAAAGTTTGTCCCAAAGAAAGCGGTAAAATTGTCACTCCCTCTAGACGAGACTGTACCCAACCTTCTCCCCAGTACCATTCATGAAAGCCGTCTATTCCTTGACTGAGTAACAAGCGTAAGCAGTTAGGACGTGCAACATCCACTTGATGATGAATCGAGAGTGGTCCTGTCTGGGTAGTAAACTCAAATCCAGAATGCAGTTCTTCTGGCATTCCAGTAGCAAAGCGAGCTGTGGGCACCCATTTTTCTAGTTCTGTAGGACGCAGCAAACTGTCGCGAATTGCACTGAAGGATGCATCCACTTCTATACGTATTTGGCTTTGTTGATAATTACCTAACATTGTTTGAGGATTACGGTGGCTTGTTGATTGAAGAGTGTTTTTTTAGTATAACGAACCGCAGTGAAGTACCTACCACCAAAACGGAGTACCGTTTATGGTGGGGGCTACTTGATGGCACGAAGTCCAGGATTTTCAAAAGATTTGTATTTTGACTGACATCTGGCACCTGAAAACAAGAATGTTATTTAAGCATTAAGGATTAAGTGTTAAATGCCTAATTTGCCATAAAAAAACACTTGATTTCATGTTTTTTTCTTTTCAAGTAACTTAATCGAACACGGTTTATACGCTTAAGTGGCAGATATTCAGTTTCGGAAAATTCCCATTGTATATAGCCAGTCATTTCTTTCAAACTGCATAAGCTCTTTTCAACGACATCTATTAACAAAAGGAACGGCATCAAGGACATTTGGACCTTGTAATACAGATTCTTCTGTTTACAACAAAAGTCTACAAATCTTTCCAAAAGCCAACTTCTAATGTCATCTACAACGCTAATCGCGCAGGTGATTGGAGATGACCCGAGTGTGCTTGTACCTGGGCAAGTACTTTTCATTCCAATACTGCAATGAAACAATAACCAATAACTAAAGCCGCATTTTCTTTCCCAGTAGCATCTCATAGCTACTGCGAACCGTGATAGTGGTTTTACCTTATCACTCGCCCGTGGTTCTGTATTCATACTTATCAAGGACGAAAATCAAATAAAAATTTGACATTCCCCTGCATTTCAAACAGGGGATTCTTTGTTCTAGCCCACATCCGTGTTTACGTTAACAAACTTCACCTTGATTGTTAGTTTCACTTGCTTGATGGCATCATTCCCACCCACTCATCAGCCACCTGCTTAAGTTAAGTTAAGTTTTGTTATACTAAGATAATTATCTTTCCTGGTTTTTGCACAGGAAATTTCGGTAAGAAATTAAAGGTATAGGTTTTTTTTCATGGCGGATCAATTAATTCGCGCCACTGCAGCACAAGGTGGTATTCGTGCAGTTGGTGCAATAACCACACGTTTAACAGAAGAAGCAAGAAATAGACATAAGCTTTCTTATGTAGCAACAGCCGCGTTAGGCCGAACTATGACAGCAGGCTTGCTGATGGCTTCTAGTATGAAACGAACTGGAGCGAGAGTCAATATCCGCGTCAAAGGTGATGGGCCTTTAGGTGGTATATTGATAGACGCAGGACTAGATGGAACAGTACGCGGCTACGTAGAAAACCCATCTGTTGAATTGCCTCCTAATAGTAAAGGTAAGCTTGATGTTGGTGGTGCAGTTGGTAAAGGTTTTCTTTACGTTGTACGCGATATTGGATACGGGTATCCTTACTCTAGTACGGTGGAACTCGTTTCTGGTGAGATTGGGGACGATGTGGCTCATTACCTCATCAGTTCCGAACAAACACCTTCAGCCGTAGTTTTAGGCGTGTTCGTAGGAGCAAGCGGAGTGACAGCAGCCGGAGGATTATTAGTACAAGTTTTGCCCAAAGCCGCTAGAGACGAAGCTTTAGTGGAAACTTTGGAATCACGAGTCGCTGCGTTATCAGGATTTACTCCTTTGTTGCAAGCAGGGAAATCTTTGACAGACATCTTTCAAGACTTACTGGGAGATATGGGAGTTGCGATCTTTCCCGAAACCCAGATTTTACGTTACCATTGCGGTTGCTCCTTTGACCGGGTGCTAGGAGCACTCAAGATGTTAGGTGAAGCAGAACTCCAAGATATGATTACTAAAGATAACGGAGCTGAAGCAACTTGCGATTTTTGTGGTACAGTTTACCAGGCAAGTCGAGATGACTTGGCTCAACTTGTTGTAGATTTGCAAGCAGAAGCTTAGGCTGGGGTGTAAAGTATAAAAACATACTTTTTTATCTAGGATATACATGATATGAGTGGAGGACATATCATCATGTAAGAAGTAACTTCATCCAAATGGAAAGTTACGATGGCAGGGACAAAACTTTGGGGCTATAACAGATCGCTAAAGTTAATTGTTTATTTTGGTGTGAGAAATGACAGAGCGGAACATACCAGAAAGTTGGTTAGCAGGCAAAGCAAGAGAGCCAGACAACAATATGACTAGAGGATACCGACGGCAAGAATCTAGTGAAACACATAGGTCTGGAGTGCCAGCAACCAGTTCTATGATTGAGTCTGTGAACAGCTCAAAAGAAAATGATTCCGAACTACTGTCTTTAGACAAAGAGTCGCAAAAAATAGTTTCACTCAGTAAAAGTTCTTGGAAATTGCCTCAGTGGACAAAAAGCTGGGTGTTGTGGACTTTATTGTTAGCGTTGGTTCCTAGCGCAATTGCCTTTATGGCAACAGGAATGTTACTCAAGCTGCCTTCTGCGCCCAACTGCCCATCGATTTTCTGGCCCCTGGCTAGTGCGTCGGTACGGCTGCATTGCGCTCAGTTGGCAGCTTCTAAGGAAACGACGAAAGACCTTCTGCAAGCGATCACCCTAGTCAAAGAACTGCCAAAAAATCATCCGCTTCGTGCAGAAATTGACCGTTTAATAGAAGAATGGTCACGGGATATTCTGCAATTAGCAGACCAGAGTTTCCAGGCAGGTCGGCTAGACGAAGCGATCGCAACTGCTCGTCAAGTACCGAAAGAGGAATCCGCTTATCAATTAGTGGAAGCAAAAATTTCCAAATGGCAATCCATCTGGTCAACTGCGGAAGGTGTCTACACTGAAGCAGAAGCCCAAATGCGCGACGAGAAATGGCATCAAGCGTTCATGTTAGCTTCTAGATTGTTGCGTGTAGATAATAAATACTGGTCGATGACAAAATATGACCAGTTAAATCGATTGATTGTCAGCGCGCGAGAAGATGGTGAGCAGTTAGGGAAAGCAAAAACTTTAGCCGAAAGCAAAACAGTTGATAATCTCCTCAAAGCCATCAAGGTGGCAGAATTGATTCAGCAGGATAGTTACGTTTATCCGAAAGCGCAGGAAACTCTTTCTGAATTTGGAGAGAAAATGCTGGAGTTGGCACAGGCAAAGCTGGACGCACGAAATCCAGACCAAGCTATCTTGATAGCCCAAAAAATTCCCCCAAGCACTCGACACAATAAGGACATAGAGGACTTTATTACCTTAACTGAAGCACAAAGGAGTGCATGGTTAGGGACAACAGCTGGTTTAGAAACAGCAATTGCCCAAGCTCAACAAATACAGGCAACAAGACCAAAATATGAAAAAGCGCAAGAACTTATTGCTAGCTGGCAAGTAGAAATTCAAGATGTCGCCCATTTAGAAAAAGCAAGATACCTGGCTAGCCAAGGTTCAGTTAACGATTTCGCAGCAGCTATCACTGAAGCACAACTGATCCCTGATGGCAACCCTCGTGCAGAGGAAGCAAAAAAAGAAATTGGTGGTTGGGTTGCTCAAATACAGACAATCGAAGACCGTCCGTATTTGGATCGTGCTGATCAGATGGCAATGCTTGAGGATGTGAACTCTCTACAAGCGGCGATCGCACAAGCAACTCAAGTTCGACAAGGTCGTGCATTGTATCCAGAAGCACGAAGAAAAATTGGGATTTGGACAGCAAAGATTCAACGTATTCAAGATCAGCCCTACTTAGACCAAGCAAAAAACTTGGCTGACAGTGGCGATTTATCTTCTGCTATTGCAACAGCTCAACAAATCCGACCAGGACGAGCACTTTCCGGTGAAGCACAAGCAGTTATAGATGAGTGGCAAGGGCAACTTCGTGCGAAACAAAACTGGAACAAAGCACGCGAAATCGCAGTCACCGGAACTCCGGAAGCTTTGGCAAAGGCAATTAGGCTAGCAAACAGAGTACCGGATAATAACATCCTACGCAGTGATGCTAGTATCGCGATTGACCAATGGAGTCAGCAATTGTTGGATATAGCTCGTGCTCAAGGAGAATCTAATATTCCTAGGGCTATTGAGACAGCCAGACTGATTCCAAGAGGAACTGATGCCTATAGTGCTGCACGAGAACAAATCAGAGCATGGCAGGAATATCTCAATCCTCAGCCACAAGAAGCTCCACAAGAATCTCGACAAGAATCTTCACAGGAATCTTATACTGAGCAACCAATGACTATCGAAAGGCAATGATCGGGTGTTGTGCATTTTTGATGCACAACACCTAATCACAAACCACGAAGAAAAAGGGTTGGCTAATTTTTAGGAGGACATTCCCCCATACCTTATTTCCGCACAGACCAAGAACGAACTTTGCCCAAAGTAACAGGAATAATATAGCTAACATCAATCGTAAATCGATACACCTTTTTAGCCCTGCTGCTATTTTCCGGGTCAAAAAACTTCAGTTTCACATCCCAACAATCGCTATCAAGGCGACAGAAAGGACTTTTTTCTACTTCGATGCTGTCGAGTTCCATACCTCTAGAAACAGCCTCAGCAAAGCTGGAAGCAGCTTGAAAGGCATTAGTAGCAGCAAAATTCAACGCTCTATCTTTGGAAGTTTGTCCCAAGTTTCGCAAATCATAGTACACTCTTTGCAAAAAGCTACTGAGCGATAGCGAAGCGCTGCTGCTTTCAGCAGATCGCCTGACTCTGACATCATTAGCATCAATTTGTTGGGTAGTTACACTTTCGACGGCTGCACTCACCAAGCTATTCACTTTCCAACCGTACATACCCCGAATGTTTGGTAGTGTAATCACAGGAACCACTTGCCCAGAAAACAACTCCACGGTTCTATCAGTTAACCGTCCGGGAAAACTCACCCGTTCAATATAGTCCCTTTCCAATCTCTAAGACGTTCTCGCCATCGTAGCCAGTCAAAAAAGTGCGGTTGCCAGGGTCAAGAGCGATAACTCTGTCACTACCAGTTCCTACGAATTCAACTACTTGGGGGAAACATGCAAACCACTTCCCACGTTGGTAAACAAGTTGAGTACCATATTCACATTGGTAAGGAACAGGTTGTGAAGACTGATACTTCAAACCTTTAGTGGTTTTTGAGTACCAAGTACCGTTTTTGTAATTTCCTACCTTGAATTTGATAACTTGACTCGTGGCTTTACAAGATTTAAACTTTGCAAAACCGCGTTCTGATTTAGCTTGCTTGAATGCATCGCAAGCATCGTTACATGCTTCTTGTCGTTGATGACCTGGCAAGTTTAACCAACTTGGCTTATTCTCCAGTGCTTGTAGCATCTTATCCATTGTGTAAGCCGATATATCTTCTACACCGTCAAAACACTGCAACAGAGCAATTGCTTCGTTATAGTACCAGCGATATCCAGCTAACCAAGATTTCCAAATTTGATGCAGTTCCTTAGATGGATATACCCGTATTTTCAGAACACTGTTTGGTGATAACTTCGTCTGGCTCTTTTGGTGTCTGGGTAATACTTTCCTTTTCTTGCCGGACTTGTTTTTCGTATTTGCCCGGCGACAGCGTGAAATTTCATCTGTCGCACTTGTTTGAAGAAATCAATACTACCAAAGGCTGTATCGACTAATACCAAGACTTGGTAGCGTTTCGTCAGGGATTTAGGTAAAGTACTTAAAAGCCGCAGACCCAGTTGCACACAGCCAGGATGACCCTTACCCCGATAGACACGGAAGCTCCAAGGTAGTCGCCATCGTCCTAGAGCAATGTAGAGTACGACTAAGTGAAGTCCCCGTTTACCGTTGTATACTCTAATGAGGCTGCCCAACCCCTTAAACTTGCCTGTCTTCTCTAAAGTCGTCAGATCAAGTATTATTTGTAGAGTCGGTCTGCGACCCACAGATTTTGCCGCCAATATTTGTTCTAACGCTGACTTGCGTACAGCGCGGATGACGGCACGACATGACCATTGGTACTTATTAAGGAAGCGGCTGAGGGCACTTGCTGAAAGGGTCTGGCTGTGTTCAGGTAACGTTAAGCTAGCTGCGCCTCCGGCAATCGCCCAGTTGCTTGCAGAAATAGTTCTAATAGTGTTTGTAGACTGTTCTGTTGGTAGCGACTAGGCATCAAGGACACCAGAGTATAAACTAAACTTTGGGCGTAAGTAAGGAGGTTTCGCATAAACCTTCAATGAATTTCTTTCTACGCCCTTTTTTTCAGATTTTGACCACCAGCGCAACCCTGCTTGTTGAGAATGGTGCAAGATCTCAGTTGAAACGGACTATGATTATTTTGCTCGTTCCCAGCCTGAGGCTGGGAATGCAGGTTACGAGGCTCTGCCTCGACTACCAGTACCGGAGGCAGAGGCTCCAGGTAGTTCATTCCCTGGCTGAGCCAGGGAACCAGAGAAGGTTGAACACTAATTAACGCCTCGCCAGTTAGTAACTGATAAGCCCCCGGTATATTCAACTTACCCAGCAAACAGCGTTCCGCTTCCTCCACTTCTTCGGGGTTGCAAGGAATTGCACTATTTAAAACCGCTTGACGCACCGCTTCCGCATTCGGTTGTTCCCCCCGTTGCAATTGCAGACTCATCAGCAACGCAGAAATACCCGTAACGATAGGTGCAGCACAACTTGTCCCTTGTTGGCGGATGGGTTCGTCAGTTCCTGGCTGTGCGCCTAAGATATTTTCCCCATTTGCCATCACACCTTTACTTTGATAATCTCCACCGTAGTTGCTAAATTTAAACGGCTGTCCGTCATCGCGCATTGCACCCACTGTCAGGACACCAGAAATAATCGCAGGGATGCACCAACATTCGCCTTTATCATTACCGCCTGGTGCAACAATTAAGATGTTATTGTCTTGGCATTGTTTGACAGCACGGGCAAATAAATCTGGAGTGATACCATTTCACTAAAAGTGTGATACATATAGTTCTAGAGACATCACTCAATAAAAACCAAAAATGTGTCGAGTTCTCAAATTAGAGATAAAAGAAACACAAGCTGAACTCCAAGAACTGTTGAGGCAACAAAAAACTGGGTTGGGAAAAGAACGAATCCAGGCACTGTATTTGCTGAAAACAAGGCAAGTAGAAACGGTACAGCACTTGGCAGTAATGTTGGGTAGAGGGCGTATAACGTTACATAGATGGTTAAAACTGTACAGAAAAGGTGGTTTAAGTAGCCTGCTCGAACTTCGTAAGAGTCCAGGACGACCAAAAACCATTCCAGTAGATGTGCGATTGCGCGGAGCGCAGACGCCAAAGGCGTATCGCTACTCAAAAAAGAGCTTTCCGAACCAGAAGGGTTTAAAAGCTATGAGGAAATCCGTACTTGGTTGAGAGCGTCTGAGGGTATCGAAGCATCTTATAAAGTTGTGCATGAGGTTGTGCGCTACAAACTAAAAGCAAAATTAAAAGCACCACGTCCACGAAGTGTAAAACAGAACAAGGGTGTAGAGGAAGATTTTAAAAAAAACTTCACTTCCGGGCTTGAACTAATAAAGAAATACTTAATATCGCCATTAGAACAACATCGTAGAGTCCGTTATTGGTGTGGAGAAGGAAGGTGAGTTCGGTCTTCAAACGATAACAGGGAGATTAATCACGCTTACGCTCGTCAAACCACTTGGTTTGACGAGCGTGGAAACGTGACAACTTCCATCTGTATGGAGTTGTAGAACCATTGACAGGAAAGAGCTTTATGCTTGAATTTTCGCATTTGGATACCATATGCAATGAACAATGTTTTTAGAGCATTTTACGGCAGAATATCCAGCTATATTTGCATATTATTCAAGTTGATAATGGCGCATTTCATTTTAGTAATTATAGCGGTTTTCAACGAGCGTGAAGTACAGTAACAACAGTGTGAAAACCAATTACGAATTTCTTTAAGTGAGACTGCATCCATTGCATTTGTAATACCATTTTCTAGATTTTCTCGTGAACGAGCGGCAAGCGAGCGCAAATACTCCTTGATTTTTGACCAACAATTTTCAATTGGATTAAAATCGGGGGAATAAGGGGATAAATAAATCAAGCGTGCTCCTTTATCTTCAATCAGCTGTCGGATACCATCAACTTTGTGTGCGGGTAAATTATCCATCACAACACAAGCCCCAGACCATAAGTTAGGAACTAGAATACTTTCAATGAAAAATCGAAAAATATCACCGTTAGTACCACCATCAATTGTCATTGCTCCAATCCAGCCTGTTAGAGCGATCGCTCCAATCAAAGTGATATTATCGCGGTGATGATAAGGGCGTTCACCGTAAGCACGTTTGCCTTGTAGAGAACGTGCATACGTTCGTATCAACGGCGCACAAGAGGACGGAGCAAGATCTGTCGAGGATATTTCAACTCACTTTAATTGGCGAGATGGTGCAAACCGAGCGATCTTTTATTTAGGTGACGAAGCGTTAGTTGGTGGCGGCGATACTGAACAAGAGGATATCGAAGCAGCTAATCGCGCTATTGAAGCAGCCAGAAATGCTGGAGTTGTCGTCCATACTTATTTTGGAACATCTAAAAGCCAAGGACAAGACAAAACGGCGGCTGAGTACGTCCGCCTAGCACAAGAGACGGGCGGACACGGTTTTAGAAATCAAAATGCTATTGGTGGTTTTGCTGAGATTCTGAAAACCGTTATTTGCTCGACTAGAAATAGAGATACTACCCCTCAACACCAAAATTATTTGTGTGTCCAGCGATTCGAGGGTAGAGGAAACGGGACAGTTGATTCCTGTGGTGCCATTATATTTCGCAGCGATCGCTGGCGGGGCACTTGTCGCCCAATCAACGCAGATCTCAACGGTTAAACCTACCGCTCCAACTGCTTCACTGGCTAGTCCTGGAGGATTATTTTCTTTAGCAGCAGCTAATTTAGTGGCTGCCCCCCAAAGCAGTATCTCAACGGCAGCAGTGAATATGCCCATCTACATGATGGCAGTCCAGCCGACAAATGACGAAAGCGATAAGCCGGAGGCTTGACGCTACGCGTATCGCGCCACTTAACTGGAATACAGACAAAATTTTGAGGCTCAGATTTAGGGTTGGCTCTGTTAATCCTAGGGAAACAGACAAAGATACCCTTCCGCAGGGGTCGGATTTGGCGTTAAGCAGATGCGAGAGTCAGCGCCCTAAGTCCTTACGGACACGCTGCGCGAACGGGCACGCTACACGTTCGCCCTCTGGGCGTGCGCTTTGCGCATACAGGGAATTCAAAGGAGGGCTACGCCCCGCTGCGCTAACAAAATTCAAGATTCAAAAAAAACGTTATTATTTTGAACTTTGAGAGAAGTTGGAGCGGAGAGCAGCGCCTTGCGGAGCCAGTACTTGATGAGGGTTTCCCTCACGCTTGTTCTGGCGTTGGGGTTCCCCCCGTTGTGGCGACTG
>NZ_QMEB01000413.1 GCF_012912135.1 Brasilonema bromeliae SPC951
TGACGCTTTTCCTGTTGATTGGGCAGGTACGCAAAATAATCTCGCTAATGCTTACAGTAACAGAATTAGAGGGGAGCAGGCTGAGAATTTAGAGGTAGCGATCGCTTGTTACCAAGATGCTCTAAAAGTTTTTACTTTTGACGTTTTTCCCTATGAATGGGCAAGGACGCAAAATAATCTTGGTCTTGCTTATCATGACAGAATAAGAGGGGAGCGGGCACAGAATTTAGAGCGGGCGCTCGCTTGTTACCAACAAGCTCTAAAAGTCAGAACTTTTGACGCTTTTCCCCAAAAATATGCAGAAACTTTATTTAATATTGGGACAGTTTACCAAGAAGCAAAACAATTTGATTTAGCTTACACTATCTTTGAATCCGCTATAGCCACAGTAGAATCTTTGCGGGAGGAAATAGTTTCTGGGCAGGAAAGCAAACGCAAACAAGCGGAAGAATGGAACAAACTTTATCGCCGCATGGTAGAAGTTTGCCTAGAATTAGATAAAATCACGGAAGCAATTGAATATGTTGAACGTAGTAAAACTCGCAATTTAGTTGAACAAATACTCATCCGTGACCAGAAAACCATCTTTCCTCCAGAAGTAGTCACTCAATTAGAAACATACAGGGATGAAATAGCTACAGGACAAGCTCAAATCCAAAATGGCAAAGCTGAAAATCCCAAAGTCCTTGCACAAAAACTTCAAAAGTTACGACAGCAGCGAAATGAATTGCAAAACCGCTACTTACCCATTGGTTATGGTTTCAAACTTGACTCATTCCAAGGTTCTTTGGATGAGCATACAGCCATTATCGAGTGGTATATTCTCAACGATAAAATTCTGGCGTTTATTGCCACAAAACAAAAAGAGGTAACTGTTTGGCAATCCCAAACAGAAGACCAACAAGCTTTGTATGATTGGGTAAATCAATATTTGCAGAATTACGACGAGCAAAAAGACCAATGGCGAAATAACTTAGGGGAAGAAATCAAAAAATTAGCTTCGATTCTGCACATTGATGAAATATTAACCCAGATACCAAAGCACTGCGATAAACTCATCCTAATTCCCCATCGATTCCTGCATTTATTCCCCCTTCATGCAATCCCAATAAATCAAAATTCGGAAAATTCGTCTTGTCTTCTAGATTTATTTGCTGGTGGTGTCAGCTATGCACCCAGTTGTCAACTACTGCAACAGGTACAACAGCGCAAACGTCCTGATTTTCAATTTCTATTTGCAATTCAAAATCCCACAGAAGACCTGAATTACACCGATTTAGAAGTACAAGTTATTCAAAGCTACTTTAATACTGCCAACATCCTGAAAAAAACAGCAGCGACACTCACAGCTATTAATAATACTGACTTAAACACTTACCACTGCACCCACTTTAGCTGTCACGGGCAATTTAACTTAACAAATCCCGATAAATCAGCCCTAATTTTGGCAAATGCACTCGTTGCTGACGCACCGACAAAACCCGACTCTGAACGTTATCTAAATTTGCGATTGGGTGAAACCCATGATTTAGACAAATGCCTTACCTTAGAAAAAATCTTCAGTCTCAAATTAGAAAAATGTCGCCTCGTAACTCTTTCAGCGTGCGAAACTGGATTGATTGATTATAGCAATACCAGTGACGAATACATTGGTTTACCTAGCGGTTTTCTGTTAGCAGGTAGCCCCAGTGTCGTTAGTTCTCTCTGGAC
>NZ_QMEB01000053.1:0-5577 GCF_012912135.1 Brasilonema bromeliae SPC951
AAGTAAGAAAAGCTAGAAAAGCAAGAGCCTTGAACATGAATTTCTCAATATAATTAATAAAAAACAGCAAAATAAGTTACATATCTTTATGTATTTTAAAGGCATAAAGTAACATAAGTCAACATTGTATTTATTGTCCACACTAAAAATAATGATAGTAGGAAAATAATGGTAGTTTGACCTCATTCAAAGGGAATATAACGATTTTCATTCCACGGAAATACACACAATCTCGTTTAAGTCAAGAGATGAAAATAGTCAACAGTGGTCAATAAACTGTTATCAAACTGATAATTGACTATTGATAACAGGTTACTATTTAAGTGACCTATAATTTTGAATACAGTATGCTTTTAGTAAAGTTGCGTAAACACTGTGTCGTTTGTCGAACTCATACGTTAAGTCATACATTTTCTAGGACGCGATCGCAAACAGACAAGCTGCACACTGTTATTACGTAAACAATTGCGCTAGTACCGCACAAGCGCAATCAAGGCAGTATTGCAAGCACTTATTCGTAGGAAAGTGGCTCGTTACGAGGAAATGGTTTTGTACTCAGTCAACACAGGTAGTTTACAGAACCAAGGTTTACCTATAGGATTTGAAATCAATGAGTAAAACAACTTTAAACCCCTACGTACAGAAGAGTACAACCGTGAATCATTGTTACTGTCGAGCCTGTGGGTCAACATTAAAGCATACCTTTGTTGATTTGGGAATGTCACCGCTTTGTGAAAGCTATGTGACATCTGAACAGCTTAACCAAATGGAGGCTTTCTATCCGCTGCACGTGTATGTGTGCGATCAGTGTTATTTGGTTCAACTTCAGGAATATGTCAGTCCGCAGGACATCTTTAGCGAGTATGCTTACTTTTCGTCTTACTCTGACTCCTGGCTACAACACGCCAAGAATTATACTGAAAAGGTCATAGCTCGCTTTGGATTGAACACCTCAAGTCAAGTGGTAGAAATAGCAAGTAACGATGGTTACTTGTTGCAATATTTCTTATCAAAAGGGATACCAGTTTTAGGTATAGAACCAGCGGCTAATATAGCTGAGGTCGCTAAAGCAAAAGGCATTTCCACAGTTGTAAAGTTTTTTGGAAGAAACACAGCAAATGAATTGGCTAGTGTTGGTAAGCAAGCCGATTTATTAGCGGCTAACAATGTACTGGCTCACGTACCTGATATAAACGATTTTGTTGCAGGTGCTAAAATTTTACTCAAGCCGGAAGGTGTGATAACTATGGAGTTTCCTCACTTAATGCGACTGATGGAGGAAAACCAGTTTGACACCATTTATCACGAACACTTCTCTTACTTGTCGTTGCTGACAGTTGAGAAAATTTTTGCAGATCACGGTTTAGCTATCTTTGATGTGGAAGAACTGTCAACTCATGGTGGTTCTCTGAGAATTTATGCTTGTCATGCAGAAGATAATTCTAAATCTATGAGTCAGCAGGTGATAGAGTTAAGAGCTAGAGAAGAAGCTGCTGGGTTTAACAACATAGAACATTATTTTTCATTCGCTAGAAAGGTTAAAGAAACTAAATTCAAACTTTTAGAATTTTTAATTTCGGCCAAACGAAAAGGCAAATCAATTGCTGGTTATGGTGCTCCTGGAAAAGGTAATACCCTTTTGAACTATTGTGGGATCAGAGAAGATTTTATTGATTACACTGTAGACCGTAACCCATACAAACAAGGCAAATTTTTACCAGGAACTCATATACCAATCTTTCATCCAGACAAGATTCAAGAGACAAAGCCAGACTATCTGCTGATTCTACCTTGGAATTTGAAAAACGAGATCATGTCGCAGATGTCATATGTACGTGATTGGGGTTGTCAATTTGTCGTACCCATTCCTGAAGTCAGTGTCTATTCTTGAATCAGCTACCAATCAACTCAAGCTTAATTTGAATTGAATCGTAAGGAAAAGGAGAAGTTACGATGAAAGTAGTTTTATTTTGTGGTGGCTTAGGAACAAGGTTAAGAGAATCGTCTACTAATGTTCCTAAGCCTATGGTTCATATTGGCTACCGACCAATTTTGTGGCATGTTATGAAATACTATGCCCACTACGGGCACAAAGATTTTATTTTGTGTCTTGGTTATAAAGCAGACGTTATTAAAAATTATTTCCTCAATTATGATGAGTGTGTTTCCAATGATTTTACTTTGCAGGAGGGAGGTAAAAAAATAAAACTTGTTAATAGTGATATTGAAGATTGGAAGATTACTTTTGTCGATACAGGATTGACTTCAAATATTGGTCAAAGATTGCAAGCCATAGAACAATATTTAGAAGGTGAGGAAGTCTTTTTAGCCAATTATAGTGATGGCTTAACAGATTTACATCTACCTGACATTATTGAAGACTTTCATAGACATAATAAAATAGCTAGTTTTCTCTGCGTGAAACCATCCCAGAGTTTTCATTTAGTTTCTATGGAAGAGAATGGTTTAGTCTCGGATATCCAAGATGTCAAACAAGCTGGTATTCGGATAAATGGAGGATTTTTTGTTTTTAACAAAGAAATTTTTAAATACATCGAACCTGGGGAAGAATTGGTACTTGAACCATTTCAGCGATTAATGAAATTACAACAGCTGATTGCTTATAAATACAATGGCTTTTGGGCTTGTATGGATACTTTCAAAGAGCAACAGCAGTTAGATGATATGTATTGTCAAGGAAACGCTCCTTGGACAGTTTGGAAGTGTCTTGAAAGAAAGGGAAAATCTTTGGAATATACTCCGAGTCACCATGTTGCTTCTCATTCTATGCCAGTTAGTTTAGCTTAAGAGTAAATACCAATCAAATGACAGTAGATATCCTCAATACACATCTACTGTCATTGCTGTTTTTAGTAAGTATGTCAGCCAAAGTATTCCTTATTATTAAATAATTCGCAATATGCTGAAATTTGATTTAGAAAAAAATAGTGATTTAAGTTATAAAGTTTTGTGTTTAGGGGCGCATTGCGATGATATAGAAATTGGTTGTGGAGGTACGATATTAAGATTGATAGAAAATTACCCAAATCTTACATTTTATTGGGTTGTTTTTAGTTCCAATGAACAAAGAGAAAAGGAAGCTTATAACAGTGCAAATAAGTTTTTAGAAAAAATTCCAGAAAAGAAGATCTTAATACAACAATTTCAAGATGGTTTTTTGCCCTACCTGGGAAGTGAAGTTAAACAGTTTTTTGAGCAATTAAAGCGAGATTATAACCCCGATCTCATTTTTACTCATTACCGCCATGATTTGCACCAAGATCATCGCTTGATATCTGATTTTACTTGGAACACATTTAGAAATCATCTCATTCTAGAATATGAAATACCTAAGTACGATGGAGATTTAGGAAATCCTAATTTCTTTGTTCATTTAAGCCAAGAAAATTACCAAAACAAAGTCAAGTATATTCTTGACAGCTTTCCATCACAAAATAGCAAACAATGGTTTACAGAAGAAATATTTTTATCCATTCTAAGATTGCGAGGAATGGAATCTAATGCACCCAGTAAGTATGCTGAAGGTTTTTATTGTCGCAAAGTCGTTTTTTAGCTTGCTTACTCTACTGACACTGTTATCTCACTGAGAACTTGCATTATTCTCCATAAGAGGCGGAGCCTCTGTATTCTCGTTACCAGGCTCAGCCTGGTAACGAGTGTTGGGAGGTTCTACCTCCCCAGTACTAAAAGCCAAATAACAATAATGTCCAATGTAACATTAATTATCCTTTTCTGATTGGTCTTTTTACCGTATATGCAAGCAAGCTGAATGACATTTAGCAACTAACAATTTTTAGAAAAGGTGAAAAACATGAATATAACTGATCTTAAGCAGAAGGTTAACCCAAATGAAGTTAGCCACCAAATGTACCAGTTGATCTCCGAATTATATCCTATTTGCCGTAGTATAACTGGCAATGGTTTTCGAGAAACGCTACATTGGATTTCAAAACATATTGAATTAACTAAGCATGAAGTTCCCAGTGGTACTCAAGTGTTTGATTGGACAGTACCCAGAGAGTGGAATATTAAAGATGCGTATATTAAGAATTCTCAAGGAGAAAGAATTATAGACTTTAATAAATCAAACTTGCATGTTGTTAACTACAGCGTACCTATTCACCAAAAGATACTTTTAGAGGAACTAAAGAAACATCTATTTACCCTACCCGAACACCCTGATTGGATTCCTTATCGGACTTCATATTATAAGGAAAGCTGGGGCTTTTGTCTCAGTCACAATCAACTCTTGGAATTAGAGGATGAAGAGTATGAAGTGTGCATTGATTCTTCTCTAGAGAATGGTCATCTGACATATGGCGAGTATTACCTCAAAGGAGACAAACCAGACGAAGTGCTGATATCATGCCATGCTTGTCATCCATCACTTGGTAATGATAACCTCTCTGGAATTGCTCTTTCCACATTCCTGGCAAAATATCTCACTCAAATAAACCTTTCATACTCTTATCGATTTATCTTTATTCCTGGAACTATCGGTTCCATCACTTGGCTTTCTTTAAATGAAAGTCAGGTTCACAAGATTAAACACGGTTTAGTTTTAACTTGTGTTGGTGATTCAGGTAAGTCTACTTATAAAAAAAGTCGTCGAGGTGATGCTGAAATTGATAAAGCTGTGACTCATGTCCTCAAGCATTCTCATCAAGATTATGACATCATAGATTTCTTTCCTTATGGCTACGACGAACGGCAGTTTTGTTCACCAGCATTTAACTTACCTGTTGGCTGTTTCATGAGGACACCGCACAGTTGTTATCCTCAATATCATACTTCAGCAGACAATTTGGATTTCGTACAACCCCAGTCCCTCGCCGATTCATTCTCCAAGTGCTTGTCAACTCTACATATTCTAGAAAACAACAAAAAATACTTAAACCAAAATCCAAAATGTGAACCGCAGTTGGGTAAAAGGGGTTTATACAGCGCCATCGGTGGACAGACGGATACGAAAATGACTGAACTCGCAATGTTGTGGGTTCTGAATTTGTCTGATGGCGATCATACCTTACTGGATATTGCAGATAGAGCCGGTATGAGTTTTGATTTTATCAATAAGGCAGCAAATATGCTCCTGGAACATGATTTAGTGAAGTACCCCCCTGCATAGGCAGACGGGGCTTCCTGTCTCACAGGCAGATGCCACCCTAGTGTCAGTCTCGTAGTCGTTTGGTTCAGAAAATCTCTACGTTTATCAGCTATCGGCTTGTGATACCGCGCTAGTTTGGCGTAGTACTTTTTGGCATTGCTTGAAGCCTTTTCCCCCTTGTCCATTCCTTCACCAACAGGTTTTGACCACACCCGTTAAAATTGCCTGGCGGTTCATCTACCTGCGCCTTAAGCCAAGTTGGTCCCCCATTAGCTTGTCCACCATTCGCTTGGGAAGCGCCATCGGAAGAGTCCAGTTTAACAGGCGTTGCGGCACGACTGCATATCGGACACGAGGATTTGGGACAGTCAGGGCTTTCCAAACAGCCTCGCCAATCCGCTCTGGCGAATAACCATTCCGCCCTTTGGGAATCGCGTTCTCACGAGCCT
>NZ_QMEB01000053.1:5587-27149 GCF_012912135.1 Brasilonema bromeliae SPC951
AATTATGACATCGATCCCGTAAAGCATAAGCTCACGGCGCAAGCTCTCAGAAAAACCTTCCAAACCATGTTTGGAAGCGGAATAGGAGCCAAGAAATGGAAGGCCTATCTTACCGGTGACAGAACTCATATTAATAATTCGACCGGGAGCACCTTTTAGTGAGCGATCCGCCCCCAGCCAAGGCAAAAAGGCCTGCGTGACAATGAAAGGACCGACTAGGTTGACTTCGAGTTGAAATCGATACTCATCAACCGACTGGTACATGAGCAGTCCAGACATGGCAATACCTGCATTGTTCACCAGCCCAAACAGAGTTTGACCATTGAGACACTCACGCACCTGGTTTGCAGCTTTGCGGACGCTACCTTCGTCTGTTACGTCGAACAGGAGTGGTGTAAACGCATTACCGAACTCAGCGGATAATCTTTCAGCGTCGTTTGCTTTCCGTATGCTGCCAAAGACGTGAACGCCTTTGTTTATAAGAACTTTCGCTGTACCCCATCCGATACCTGACGATACACCAGTAACAACAACGCTTTTCATAATGTCCTATTATTAAATTTAAGAACCCCTGATTCAAGAATTTAAGTACTTACCTTTCAACGTTTCGCATAAACATAGCCGACACTATCGCAACCGCAGAAACTAACTGCGTCAGGGGAATCGCCATTAATATTTTCGTGATCGCAGTAGCAGAAAACTGTATTTGAGACTACAAGCTTCACGTGGGATTATCAAAGAATTAACCTGGATGTGCGTCTGTGCTTGATTCGGAACCATCTGAGTGGCAATTTCCCAGGCTGGATCTTCTCGATTATCAACAATAACCCGTAACTCGTACTGCGGATAATTTTGGTTCAACAGCGCTCGCAAACAGTCGAGCAAAAATGGATCAGAATCCGTATTTTTCAAGTCCGGCTGATACGTTCAGAAGAATACAGAGGTTATATCGCATCGAAAAAACGCTATTTCTACGGAGTCAGAGTCCAGTTAATCAGTACCAAAAGCGGTATTCCTGTAGAATTTGCCTTTTTACCAGGTAGTGCAAATGATGTGCGTGGATTAAATGCATTACCATTCAACTTACCGCTTGGTAGTGAAGTATACGCGCTATGCAGCATATACTGATTATACCGTAGAGGATGATATGGAACAATCAAGCCAAATATCTCTCAGAGTCATGCGCAAAAAGAATTCTAAGCGTCAAGACCCCCAGTGGAAAAAATACATCAAGCAATGTACGCGACATTATATTGAAACCGTTTTTAGTAGTATTACTTGTGTTTTTCCGAAATCAATACATGCAGTCACTTATGAGGGGTTTTTACTTAAGTTACAAGCATTTATTTTTGCTTTTACTATACAGCAAGCTTTTATTGAATGAGTAATTTTAAAAACTTAAAAGAATTTAAGTCACTTAATACTTAATCAAGCCTGAGGCGCGGTTGCAGGTAGCGTAACCGCCACTTTGTTGTAGGCGTTAAGCGAACGCTCATGCTGAGCGCCTCTGGCGCTTAGCTCTACCGTTTGCGCAGCGCCCCTTTTAGGGGCTAGGTAATCGCTCCCATTGTGATGTATCTCAACTTGATAACCCGCAACTTGCGTTAGTAGGTCGAGGAAGGTACCCTGGTTTTCTTCACTAGTACGACGTTGATTAATAATGTTATAAACAATTTGATCTAACTGCTTAACTGCTTTGCGAAAGCGCAGATGACTAAAAGTGGTCAGCCAATTAGGCACCAAAAACAGAGCATTTCTGCGGTTTACCAAACGATTCATGGTCGCATCTAGAGCAACAGTAAAAACCTCTAACAGCCAGTTGAGGGTACGGAAGATGGGTTAAAAGAGAAACCCGCTAGTCTTTGAGTGCCAGTGTTGTGTACACTAAAGCGTGGAAGCTGATGATTCTTGATAGATGTCGATAAAGCGTGTTGGTGTTATTGGTGGCGGGCAATTAGCATGGATGATGGCGGGTGCTGCAAAGAAGTTAGGAGTTGAATTGGTTGTGCAAACTCCTAGCCCCAACGATCCAGCTGTACCCATATCAGCTAAGGATAACGTTTTCGCTGCAATTGATGACGCTAACGCCACGGCTGAATTAGCAAACAGAAGCGATGTCATCACCTTTGAGAACGAGTTTGTTGATATTGAAGCTTTATCAAAGTTGGCTTCACAAGGCGTTTGTTTTCGTCCTAGACTGGAGGCTTTGACTCCCCTTTTAGATAAATATCACCAACGCTGCTATTTACGCGATTTGGGTTTACCTGTTCCTCGGTTTGTCGCCATAGAACAAGATTGGAAGACAACTGCTGAAGTTATTTTCGCCAACCTAATTGGTTTTCCTGCTGTTTTGAAAGCCCGTCGCCACGGTTATGATGGTCAAGGGACTTTTATCATCAGGGAAATAGAAAGTTTAAAGCAAAAATTAGAAGTCTCTTGCACAAAAGGGGTTGGAAGTCAATCTAATAGTTTTTTATTAGAAGAATTTATTCCGTTTGAACGAGAACTAGCTGTGATTGCTGCACGTTCTGTGAGTGGCGACGTTTGTACCTTCCCAGTCGTAGAGACTCAGCAGGAAGAACAAGTGTGTCGGCGAGTCATCGCACCCGCTTGTGTTTCATCGCAGGTGGCTGTTGAAATAGAGAAAATTGCTAGCACTTTACTAAATAGTCTAGAAGCAGTGGGAGTTTTTGGTATAGAGTTATTTTTGACGGCTGAGGGCAAAGTGCTGGTTAATGAAATCGCACCTCGCACCCACAATTCCGGGCATTTCTCGATTGATGCTTGCGAAACTTCTCAATTTGAGCAGCATTTACGGGCAGTTTGTGGTTTGCAGTTGGGTAACACTGCCATGATTTGCCCTAGTGCTGTTATGGTTAACCTCTTGGGGTATGAAATTTCCCAAAGTGATTATACAATAAAGCGCCAGCAACTAGAGCAGATTCCTCAAGCCCACGTCCACTGGTACGGTAAAACTGAATCTCGTCCTGGGCGCAAACTGGGACACGTCACGGTTTTGCTAGATACTCAAAGTCAGGATCAGGCGATTGCGATAAGCCTCCGGCTTGACGCTTTGCGTATCGCCCAAAATATAGAATCTATCTGGTATCCTCACAAAACCTGCTAGAAATTTTCAACGCAAAAAACACAAAATCTTTTTGAAAGCTATAATAGGTTTGTTGCACTGCTACGTTGGTGACTGCCATAAAGTTTTTTGATCTATGCCTTAAGAATAAGGGAGCCTTACAACTCTCGTGGCAGTAGACCGGGCAAAGTACCCGGAAACTTTAAACGAGTAGCATCAGTTCCCACCTGGTTTATCCAGGTCATAAACTTAGGTAAAACGGCGTCGCGGTGTACCAAAATATCTAGCTCCCTTGCTCAGTTAAGACATGGGAGCTTTGATTTTTGAATTGAATTAGCAATTCATTAAAACTTAAAAATAAGAGAGATAATTTCTAAAAAAACTTCATATATATTTGTGCAGATCTACACACTAATACTCCTATTCTAGGCGTCATAATTGATCAAATAAAGTTCTCATCATAGTAAAAAAATCTGTGTAAAGCGATCCTATATAAAGGTACCAATAAGAGTTAGAATCGCAGAACTAAGCGATCATTGTGGTTATAACTGTAAAGAATTGTTAAATAAACTGATAAAGACCGTGTTTCCAGCGTCTGTTTTCAAACTAGACAATGGTTTAACCTTAATTCATCAAGAAATTGCCACAACCCCTGTTGTTGTGGCAGATATTTGGGTACGTGCAGGTGCTAACTTTGAGCCAGAACCGTGGTTTGGTATGGCTCACTTTCTGGAACACATGATTTTTAAAGGTACTGCAAGGGTACCGCCAGGGGTATTTGATCAAAAGATTGAAAATCAGGGTGGGCTAACCAATGCCGCAACAAGCTACGACTACGCTCATTATTCTCTCACGACAGCTTCCCTACATTTAGAAGAGACTTTGCCTTACATGGGAGAGTTACTACTAAATGCAGCAATACCAGAAGATGAATTTACCCGTGAACGAGATGTTGTGCTAGAGGAAATTCGTCAAGCACATGATGATCCAGATTGGATCGGATTTCACGCTCTTATCTCCAGTGTTTACCAACATCATCCTTACGGACGTTCCGTACTGGGTAGTGAGCAAGAATTAATGAAGCAATCACCAGTTCAGATGCGCTGTTTTCACCGCGCTTACTACCAACCAGAAAACATGACAGTGGTGATTGTCGGCTCAATCGCTGCACAATCTGCTTTAAAATTGGTGAACCAGACATTTGTTAATTTTGTCGAACGTTGCTGTGACTGTCCTCAAAAAAAGGAGGTGGCGAAGCCGGTTATAGCTGGAATTCGTCGTCAGGAACTTTCTTTGCCTCGCCTAGAGGTGGCGCGGTTGCTAATGGCTTGGATTGGACCTGGAGTGGAACAGCTAGAGACTTGTTGTGGATTAGATTTACTTTCTGTTTTACTGGCGCAAGGACGGACTTCTCGTCTCGTGCGTGATTTACGAGAAGAGCAGCAATTGGTACAAGGTATATGTAGTCATTTTTCCTTACAAGAAGACTCCAGTTTATTTACAATCACAGCCTGGTTAGAACCAAAAGATGTGGAACGTGTCGAATCCTTAATTCGTCTACATTTGCAGGATTTAATTGATAATGGAATAAGCGAATCAGAAATACTTCGCGCTCAAAGGCTTCTGTGTAATGACTTTGCGTTTTCTACCGAAACACCAAATCAGCTTGCAGGACTTTATGGATACTACAACACGATTGCCCAAGCTGAATTAGCAGTGGCTTATCCGTGGCAAATTCAATCGTATGATGCCAAACAACTCCAAAAACTCGCACAAGAGTATCTTTCACCCAATCATTACGCGGTTACAGTACTTAAACCCTCTTAGTGACTCGTCATTAGCATCAAGAACTAATAGACCTCTTGCAAAAGTGAGATTTTACGAGGTTCTGTTAACTCAGATCTTGCACCGTAATTCTCGTCCGCCAAGAAATAAATTTCTTGGCTCAAAGTTTAAGTCCGTTAAAACGGACTAAGTAAGTTTTTGAGTCCGTTTTAACGGACTTTGGCTATGAGCCTTGAACTTAAGTTCAAGGCGTACTAAAGTCAAGGTGCAAGATCTGAGTTAAGAGTTAAGCGTTCAGAATTAAGCGTTAAGCGTTCCCTACAACTGCCACGAAGTCTAATGACTAACGACCAATGACTAATGACAAAGGACTAATGACAACATCACAGCAAAAATCCCATATTCATCGCACAGTATTGAACAATGGCATTGTAGTACTGGTGGTAGAAAATCCGGCTGCAGATATTATTGCAGCACGAATTTTTGTCCGCGCTGGTAGCTGTTATGAGAACCAAGAGCAAGCTGGGTTAGCATATTTGCTATCAACGGTACTTACAAAAGGTTGTAATGGACTTTCGAGTTTGGAAATTGCCGAACAAGTGGAGTCGCTGGGAGCAAGTTTGGGTGCAGACATTGCATCTGATTATTTTTTGCTTTCGTTGAAGACAGTCACGTCAGATTTTGCACAAATGTTTACGTTGGCGGGACGAATTTTGCGATCGCCAACATTTCCAGAAGCAGAGGTAGAATTAGAACGACGTGTTGCCCTACAAGATATTCGCTCACAAAAAGAACAGCCGTTTACCATTGCCTTTGATCAACTCCGGGATGCCATGTATGAAAATCATCCTTATGCAAGGTCTGCATTAGGGAATGAAGCCACCATGAGTCGCTTAACTCGAAGAGACTTAGTGGAGTATCATCAGACTCATTTCCGTCCAGAAAATATCGTTATTAGTATAGCTGGACGCATCACACCAGAAAATGCGATCGCTCTTGTGCAACAAGTTTTTGGTGATTGGCAAGCATCCCCCATTCAGCCGTTGCAAAAACTAGATTTACCAGAACTCAATGTTGAACCTCAAATCAAGGTTACACCCCAACAAACCCAACAATCTATTGTTATGCTGGGTTATTTGGGAGCATCGGTGCTGTCAAATGATTACGCCTCATTAAAGTTACTATCTACTTACTTGGGAAATGGTCTTTCCAGTCGCTTGTTTGTGGAACTGCGCGAAAAACGTGGCTTAGCTTACGAGGTATCAGCATTTTACCCAACACGACTCTCAAGAGCATCATTTGTCGTTTACATGGGTACAGCACCAGAAAATACCCAAGTTGCTCTTTCTAGTTTGCGTAAGGAAGTTGATTTACTCTTCACCACAGAACTAGAGGAAGACGCACTCCAAGCAGCGAAAAATAAGATACTAGGACAATACGCCTTGGGCAAACAAACTAATGCACAAATTGCTCAGATGTATGGGTGGTACGAGGTTTTGGGACTGGGAATTGATTTTGATACAGATTTTCAGGAGGCGATCGCCTCTTTACGTGCTACTGATACAATGGCAGCTGCTCACCAGTATTTACGGGAACCTTATATCTCACTTGTAGGTCAAGAACAAGCGGTTCATGGTGCAATTTTAAATTATAATTCCTGAAAAGAGTTATAAATACTGCTACTCTATAGTTGCATTATACACCGATTAGCATGAGATAACCCAGGGGTAATTTCCATGATAAGCAGTATAAAAACAAATCCGTTAAATGACTCACAGTTTCTCAACCCAACCGTAAATTCTAGTGGAAGAAAAACAGAGCCAAGGTATCAATCATTACAAATGCTTCAGATACTGCTATCTTGCGGAGTATCTCTGCTTTTTGGTTTATCTACAGTATCGATTGCATCTCAACCACAACAAATAGCACAGACAACTTCCTCTGAAGGCATCAACCGTCCTACTCTTCAAGTTGGTAGCAAAGGAGAGCGCGTCACGGAACTTCAAGCAGCTTTGAAACTTTTAGGCTTCTACACAGGCACAGTAGATGGGGAATATAACGAAAGTACCGTCCTCGCTGTTTCCCGCTTTCAGGAAGCCGCTGGCTTGAAAGCAGATGGCATTGTTGATACAATAACTTGGCAACGACTCTTCCCTGGTGAAACGACAGTAGCATCATCTGGATCATCACCGAATTCTACAAGCAGACCTCCTCTTGCGTCTGGAACTTCTAACACCAATCAAGTTGTTGTTCCTAGTTCAAATTCAACCGCTTCAACATCAACAACGACCAACACACCATCTGCAACCTCTAAACCAGAGCCACGAGCTGTAACCGGCAATACAACTGCAACCAGCACAACCAGAGAAGATAATTCTAAACCAGAGCCACGCTCTGTGACGCGTAATACCACTGCAACGACTAGAACCAGAGAAGATAATTCCAAAACAGAGCCACGCTCTGTGACGCGCAATACCACTGCAACGACTAGAACCAGAGAAGATGATTCCAAAACAGAACCACGATCTGTGACGCGCAATACCACTGCAAATTCACAGAGAACATACGTACGACAATCAACATCTACTCGCTCTGGCTCAACTCGTTCTGAGCAAAGCATTCGTACTCAGCAAAGCGATCGCTCTGGTTCAACTCGTTCTGAGCAAAGCATTCGTACTCAGCAATCCTCTCGTCCTAGCTCAACGACTCGTACTCAACAAGTTGCTTCAGTTCAATATACCTCAGAAGGATTAGCCATTTTACGTATAGGAATGCGTGGTCCTGAGGTTGTGAGGTTGCAAAGACGACTGCAAAGACTCGGTTTCTTGAATGAGGACGAAGTTGATGGCGATTTTGGCGCATCAACCGAGGCTGCAGTCATAGCTTTACAAAAGCGCTATGGTTTGGATGCTGACGGTGTGGCTGGTGGGGGAACTTGGGAGATTCTTATGAGACGGCGAGGAAGGTGATAACAATTCAAAATTCAAATTACAGAGGAAGATACTGAACCTGTCCTTCCAATTCTCCGTCCAGACTACACTCCACGATGATGAGAATATCCTCTATCACTTGTCCAATTGGCGCATCTACACTAACCTCAATAACTCCTGGCATTGGCTGCCCCTGTGTGAGTCGTTCATAAGCATAACGTGTAATCGTAGCGACATCGTGGGTGAGCAACACTCGGTTTTCTTGGGCTGCCCATGCCAATATGATTGGGTCATCCTGGCCTGATAAACCAATATCTTGGACTCGCACAATATCAATATTCAGGTTACGTCGCAGTAAGCCTCTAACGATAGTATTGTCGAAGTTTTCATCAGCAAGCACCCTCAACATGCTTCCTGCTCAGCCTTACGAGCAAGCAATCTATCACGTAACCCTTGCGGATCAAACCTTTGCTGGTTCATCTTGCGAACTTCATGCGTTTGCTGCTGTCGCTGCTGTAGGTATATCTCAACTTCTTGCTGATGATTGAGGTAAAAGGCAATTGTGGCGTATACATCAGCCAGGTTCAGCGATGGATAACGGTAAACAATTTCTTCTGCTGTTGCTCCTTGTTTGAAAACAGCAACGACCGTATCCAGTGTTACACGAGTTTTGCCTACCCGAACTATACCATCAGCGTTAGTTTCTAATGGCGCAGGCTCAGCTATGATTGACAGTGCCATAAAAGTTGTACTAAGATTTCTACTCTGATAGTAACAAACGTCCGTCTGCTTCACCGTCGTTGTTATGCCGCAACCCTAATTGCCTTGAGGAGAACTGCTACCACTCAAGATGCCGAATGTGAGATTATAACTGTGTTGTTGCAACACCTCAAAAAGTGAGACAATCATGGCAATCTATCTGGACTCAGCAATTGTATCTGAAGCTGAAATTGCCAGTCGAATGGGATGGGTAAAAGGCATCACGACGAATCCAACGCTTTTAGCAAAAAGTGATAATCCACCCGAAACCACACTGAAAAAATTAACGCAGTTGACTTCAGGACCAGTATTTTACCAGCTCATGTCGTCTGATTTTGAGCGGATGCTGACGGAAGGGAGGAAAGCTTTTGAGATTATTGGTCAGCAAACGGTGTTAAAGATTCCAGCAACACCAATTGGATTTGCTGTCGTAGCGAGTCTCTCGCCAGAGATAACTTGTTCAGTAACAGCCATTTACAGTGCAGCACAGGCAGCAGTGGCACGGGAGGCGGGTGCTAGAATGGCGATCGCCTATGTCAATCGTGCTACCCGTTTATTAGGCGATGGAATTGCCTTAGTACGAGATATGGCTAGCATACTCAATGGCAGCAATACAGAAATTTTAGCAGCTAGCATTAAATCACCAGAAGAAGCCGCAGCATCACTACAAGCTGGTGCTCATCATCTGACTTTACCTTTGTCAATGTTACAGGCTATGGCGACTCATGAATTTTCAGACAAAACAGTAGAAGAGTTTGCCAAAAACGGCATTGGTTTAACGATTTAATCCGTTGTAGAGGATGTTCAAACAGGGAACGCTTAACAGGGAATAGGGAACAGAGGAAGCGATTTCTTGACCCCCTGATAACTGGTAACTGATAACTCAATACGCTTGCTGTTAAGGATTGATCCTCCCTAGCCCTCCTTAAAAAGGAGGGAACTGAGCAAGCTTTTTAACTCTGTTGGGGGATCTTAACAAAACTAAACACCACTAACTGAACCGTATTGACTGATAACTGATAACTGATAAAAAAGCCTGGTAGCTATCATGCAACCAGGCGATATTTAAGTCACATAGTAATGAGGAAGAAGATTATACTGCGCTGTAGAAATTTCTAACAATTTAGCACAACAATTTAGTGGGCAGCTTATTCGAGATTAACTTTGACAACTTTGTTTTTCGCTTCTTCCTTTTTAGGCAATGTCAGATTCAAAATACCGTTTGTATATTCTGCGGTGACTTTGGTGTTTTGAATATGAGTAGGTAAAGGAATGACGCGTTGAAATTTTCCATACTGGAATTCACTGCGCGTATAGCCTTTCCCTTCAGTTTTGGTTTCAGACTTACGCTCACCGCTGATAGCAACGGCATTTTCTGTCACTTGAATATCTATATCTTTGGCTTCTAAGCCTGGAACTTCTAACTTCAGATGGATCGCATCATCTGCTTCAGTCAGTTCAGCTGCAGGAAATTTTGTGAAGCCTTCCCAATTTCTAGCCGGCGCTAGAGTTTCATCAAATAGGCGGTTGAGTTGATCGCTGAGAGCATTAAATTCTTGTCTGGGGTTCCAACGACTTAACATATATAGTTCTCCCTCTTCATCTTTGAAAATCATTTTTTCCATCAAGTCAGGAATCAAATCCTTCCTTTGATTCCCATATTATTGCAAGATAAAAATACTGTCGGTTCGGTTCTTATCACCAAAGAAATCTTAATAACCGACCACAAAATTAGACATAATATAAGTCGTTCAACAAAGGGTATTGCCCACTCCACTGCCACAAGGTAAACTAAATCCTATGTTTCCAACTTTCTTACCAACTACAGTTGGCGAACTCACAGAACCCTCCTCGATTACTCTTGCTCAGAGTATTGAGCAGATTGCTCTGACGACTCCCTTGAGTACACAACCAATCACTACCACCTATGTGCGTCAAGGGAGTGGGGGTACACCTTTGCTGTTGATTCATGGCTTTGATGGTTCTGTATTGGAATTTCGTCGTCTTGTTCCTCTACTTGCGTTACAAAACCAGACATGGGCAGTCGATTTACTCGGTTTTGGATTTACAGATAGACCAGTCGGAGTTAAGTTTAGCCCCGTCAGCATTAAAACCCATCTCTATTATTTCTGGAAAACCCTAATTAACAAACCCATCATTTTAGTAGGCGCTTCGATGGGGGGTGCAGCAGCGATTGATTTCACCCTAACTTACCCAGAAGTCGTCCAAAAGCTGGTATTGATTGATAGTGCTGGTTTAACAGGTGGTTCCCCATTAAGCAAGTTGATGATTCCACCGTTAGATTATTGGGCAACTCAATTTTTGCGTAGTCCCAAAGTTCGGGCAAGTATTTCCCGCACTGCTTATAAAAACAGGGAGTTAGCATCACTTGATGCCCAATTATGTGCAGCACTACACCTAGAATGCTCCGATTGGCACAAAGCCTTGATAGCTTTTACCAAAAGTGGTGGTTACAGTGCTTTTAGATTTAAGAAACTAGCAGAAATTGTACAACCAACGCTTATTTTGTGGGGTGATTCTGACAGGATTTTAGGAATTAGAGATGCCAACAGGTTTAAGCTGGCGATTCCAAATAGTAAACTCATTTGGATTAAAGATTGTGGTCATGTTCCTCACCTGGAACAGCCGCAAATCACTGCTCAGCATATTTTAGATTTTCGGGATGACCACTTGCATAAGTTGGTCTAACGCGTAGACTCCCCATAACATAAAATTAATGCTCTATACCGTTGACAAAGTGAGTTGCACATCTAATGCCTGTCAGAGACCGCTATCACCAGAGTGTCAAAAATGCCCTCATTAAAGATGGTTGGACAATTACCGACGATCCGTTGCATCTGAAGTGGGGCAAACGAGATATGTACGTTGACTTGGGAGCAGAGAAACTGATCGCCGCCCAGAAACAAGGACGGTGTATAGCGGTTGAAATTAAAACGTTTCGCAGTGTATCGGACATGACCGATCTCGAACAAACGCTGGGACAATACCTTGCATACCGTTCTGTTATGACTAGAACTGACCCAAATCGCTCTTTGTATCTTGCCGTTCATGATGAAGTGTATGCTGATCTCTTTGACGAACCCATTGCTAAACTTTTGGTAGAGGATTACAAAGTAGACATTGTTGTGTTCAAACCAGAACAGGAGGTTATTCTCAAATGGATACCCTGGACCAATACAGGCAGTTGATTCGGCATATTTTAATCGAACACACAAAAATTCCCTTCAGCTACGGTGAGATTCAATTTGAGACAGTCTTTGACAGTGAACAGGATCGATACCTCTTAATGATCTTGGGAAGAGAACCAGCCTATGATTTTTCTCCAACTGTCACGCGCCGGGTTCATGGTTGTCTGATTCATATTGACATTATTGATGGCAAAATCTGGATTCAGCGGGATGGTACAGAAGAGGGTGTAGCAACAGAACTAGTCAGGGCAGGCATACCTAAGGATCAGATTGTGTTAGGCTTCCGTTCTCAGGAACTGAGGCAGGATTCAGGATTTGCAGTTGCGTAACTGCGGGATTTTCATTTGCATAGTTAGGACTTAGGCACCATCTGCTACAAACCCGGTTTCTTCGTTCGTATTTGGTTGCGAAACAGACGATTTTTGATAGAAACCGGGTTTGTTTGCGTAATACCAATTTGAAAAAAGAATGCGACAGATACACACTCCCAAACCCTTGTTATCTTAGGCTTTCTTCATTTTGATAGCGCAGCGTGCCGCAGGCATACTTTGAATGAGACCGCCACGCTCCGCTCGCGGCGCTACGCGATTTTGAATTGGTATAAGTCCTGATAGTCTGAAGTTCCAGTCAGCCCCGATTTTCGGCAATATTTTAAGTACTATTACTTATCGACAAATAAACCTTAACCTGTAAGCGATGTACTCACTTAGTATATTCTGGGAAGCTGTCTTGGGAAACTTTCCGGAAAAGCTCTGTTATCTCGTGTTATTTAATGCATAATTTCTCTTAAAAGCAAGTAGTGATGGCAACCAAACTAATCGAGTTAGAGGATGGCACTTTGGTAGAGGTAGAAGTGCCAGAAGATCAAGCAAAACAGATTTCAGGTAGTGCTGCAGATCGGGTTAGTACAACTTTTAACAAAATTAAGCCGATTTTGGTGAATACGTGTCGTCCGATTGCAGATGCTTGGCAGGAACTCAATCAAGAGATGCAGATTGAGCAGGCAGAGATTGAAATCGGCTTCAGTTTTGAGGGAGAAGGTAATGTGTACGTGACCAAGGCTAAAGCTGGTTCTAATTTAAAGGTCAAACTGGTACTTAAACCCAAGGCTTAAGTTAAATGAGTTCAATCTTTCAAGACTCAGTGATTTTAATCACTAGTAGCGACCCCAACCTGCAAAAGAGGAGAGTCTTTGGCACGGGGTTTGTTATCCACCACACGGATGAAGCCAGCTACCTGCTAACTTGCGCTCATGTGGTGCGGGATGTAGGTGGGGAAGCGTTGGTGCTGGCAGATAGCATACCTGCAACGGTAGTGGCAAACGGGGAATCAAAGGGGTTTGACTTGGCAGTGCTGCGTGTCCAGAGACTGTGGTGCCCTGCATTGCGCTTGTCTGTGTCTAGTGCCGCAAAGCACTTTGCGATTGCTGGTTTTTATGCTTTCGACCAGAAAGAGACTCGGTTGCTTAGAGAGATTCAAGGCTATTTGGGCAAGCAAAGTTTTATTCCCTCTACGGATGGTCGCGATACGCACAAGCTAAAGCCAGAGGCTTATCGCATTAAAGCTTGGGATTTGCATATTGAGGGCGAAGATATCTTACAACCAGGGTACAGTGGCTCACCCGTGGTGGATAGAACTAGCGGGGAAGTGTTGGCAATGGTCAGCCACCAAGTTGGTAAAGGGGAAAAGGGTCTAGCGATCGCTATTGAAGCTATTCAAAACATTTGGCACTCAATGCCATATGACTTATTAAAGACCGACAATGTAATTTTTGAACCGGGAGTAGATTACACGCGGCTGCGCGAGTTTTTAGCAGCAGGGAAATGGAAACAAGCTGATCAAGAAACGGAAATGCTCATCCTGGAAGTTGCTGGTCGAAGGGGAAATTTGCTTAATGTTGAATCGATCAAAAAATTGCCATGCTTAGACTTACGCACCATTGACCAGCTTTGGGTGAAATTTTCTCAAGGACATTTTGGCTTCAGCGTGCAGAAGCAAATCTGGGAGCGTTAGGGAAAATGAGAATCACCAGAGAAAAAATCCAATGGTTTTTATCTCTTTAATTACCGGGCTAATCATTGCTACTGCAATAGGTGCATCAGTAATTACTGCTGTTATTCTTAAACAGAGTAGTACAAGTGAAAACAATTCTACAGCCTCACCTACGCGTACCGTTGCTCAATTACCTACTACTTCACCCACGCCAACGGTTGCCGCATCCCCTACAGCTTCACCCACGCCAACGGTTGCGGAAACTCCTACAGCTTCACCCACACCTATCGTTACCGAATCCCCTACCGCTTCGCCATCTGGGACTGCTGTTTCTCTTCTAGATACGGAATGTCTTAGTTCTACTCCTGGCGTTGAACAATCTTTAGTAAAGCCGCGTGAACCAAAAAACATTGCTATAGGAGGGGAAGCTTTGCCTGAAATCGCTTATTTGTTTAGCGAAAGTAGTGAGCCTTATCCTTATATTTCCAAGAGTAAAGCTGCTGGAGTGTCATGCGTTCTTAACTCTAAGTTTCGACAATTAAATTTAGTTGTTGGAATAAATGGCAAACATCCTAGTGCTCGTCAAGATGAGAAGATAGTATTTGACGTAAGTGTTGACAACAAATTAATAGCTACAAAAGATTTGACAATCGCGGCAAAGCAAGTTCTAAACATTAATGTTGAGAATGCTCGCAGCGTTGGCATAAAAGCAAGTTGTCTAAAAGATAATAATTATTCTTACTGTCCTTATGTTGCGTTTGTAGAAATGAGTCTACGCTAATCTAATATCAGTTATCAGTGAACACTTATCAGTTATCAGTTATCAGTTACCAGTTATCAGGGGGTCAAGAAATCGCTGACTCTGTTCACTGTTTACTGTTCACTGTTTACTGTTCACTGTTTACTGTGTTGTGTTAACGCACCCTACTGTTGTAATTTTTAATTCCTTAGTCCAGCAACCACATTGGGGAGGAATTGTCAACAGATTCTTCGGTCTTCTTTATCGGCTGTTTTTCTGGTAGGTCGTATGATTTTCTATAGCTTTTTATTGATTTTGATGATTGAGTTTTTTCCTTTTCCTGTTGTGATGATTGAGTGTTTTGCTTTTGCTGTTGTAATGCACTGATTGTTTCTGTCAGTTGTGAATTAGCTTCTGCTAGTTGTATAGCAGCCTGTTTTGCATCATCAAGCTCTGTTTTCAGCTTTGCTGCTACTTTTTTGTGCTTAGATACATCTAATTGTAAATCGGTGATTTGCTCCTGAAGAGAAGCTTCTTTTTGCTGTGCTTTTCCTAAAGCTTCTTTTAGTTCTTTGACAACAGAAGCCTCTTTTTTCTGTGCCTTGTCCACAGTTTCTTTCAGTTCATTAACAAGATAAGCTTCTTTTTGCTGTGCTTTTTCTAAAGTTTCTTTCAATTCATTAACAAGAGAAGCTTCTTTTTGTTGTGCTTTTTCTAAAGCTTCCTTCAACTCTTTGACAGTTACTTCTAACTCGGCTTTTGTTGCTGTTGTACGCCTAGACGTTGTTATCTCAGCTGCTTGTGGTTCCTCCTTTAGTTGAGATGAACCATCTTCTTTCTCCGTATCATTATCTGAGGAAGCGGAGGGATTATCATCAGAAATAGCAACAACATCAATAGTTGTTTCACCTTCTGGTGGTGAAAATTTTTGCGCTTCTTGTTGTAATAAGTCAGAAAGACGTTTTTTAGTCATATTCCCTCCAATCACGCTTTAGTTCTTCCGCTACTTGACGGTAGTCTGACGCCGCCTCCTGTGCATTCTTTCCTCGCCATTGGGTAATTGGTACACCCTCAAGCGCAGCTCGTTCGTGCGCTTTGTAGATGCGGATGAAAGCTTTACAAGCAGGAATTCCCATCTCCTTAAGAGAGTTTTGAGCTTCCAGCACTTCCCCTAAACTCCGCGTATCCACCTTAGTCAGCAAAACCCGATGGGGTTTCCCAACAGGATTGACGACTTGTTGGATTGTCTCGATAAGGACAGCTAAATCCATTGGTGCACATGGCGTAGGCAAAACCAAATAATCAGCTACAGCAACGACCGCCGCTAAAGCTTCAGACCGCAGCGCCGGAGGCGTATCTACCATTACTAAATCGTAACCTGTTATTCCTCGTAAATAACCTAAAAGTTTGGGGTCGGTTGATTGTGATAAATCAAATCCCATACTATTTTCACTGCGCCCAAACCACCAACTGGCAGAACCTTGAATATCTGCGTCGATTAAAAGAACCTTTTTTTCTTGTGCAAAGGTTGCAGCCAGGTTGACAGCGGTCGTTGTTTTACCGACGCCTCCCTTACCGTTGAGGATAGCGATGATTTTTGGCACTGTTTGCATCCGACACTCTTACACAGAATATAACTCTTGAAAGAGAAATGGGGAATCGGCGCATAGGCAGAATAATTTCACACTTGTGAATCACACAAGAGTTCCTGCAGAAAGTCACAATAGAAGCAATCAACGCTCAACGCCACAAGTGTTTATGAGAGCAACTAACAATCTGCCTAATGGACCGAAAATGCCAGTTTTCCTGCGCCGGATGAAATTTATTTTTCAGCCGTTGGAATATGTGGAAGATTTTGCCAACAAATACGGTGATAACTTCACTCTTTGGAGTCGTAACGATTCTCCTGCTATCTTCTTCAGTCATCCTCAAGCACTGCAACAAATTTTTAATGCGGATTCGAGTTCCTTAAATGCTGGAAGTGGAAACCGAGGTTTACAATTTTTGCTAGGTTCTAATTCCCTGATTCTACTGGACGGCGGTCGCCACCAACGCCAACGTCAACTCTTGACTCCTCCTTTTCATGGTGACCGGATGCGGACTTACGCCGAAACTATCCGCGAAATCACGCGCCAGGTGAGCGACGAATGGAAAATGGGTAAGCCCTTTAATATCCGTGCGTCGATGCAAGAAATTACTTTGCGCGTCATTTTACGGGTGGTGTTTGGCTTAGATGAAGGACCTCATTTGGAAAAAATTCGACAATTGTTGAGTTCACTGTTGGACTCTATAGGTTCCCCCCTTTTGTCCGCTGGCTTCTTTTTTCGGTTTCTACAAAAAGATTTCGGTGCGTGGAGTCCTTGGGGGCGAGTGCTACGCCTGCGACAACAAATAGATGAAATGATTTATGCGCTCATTCGGGAACGTCGCGTCCAATCTCCTCAAAATCGGCAAGATATCCTCAGTTTGATGATGTCTGCTCGTTATGACGATGGTCAACCGATGACTGATGAAGAGTTACACGATGAGTTGATGACGCTGATGGTAGCGGGACATGAAACGACTGCTTCAGCCTTGAGTTGGGCGTTTTACTGGATTGATTATTTACCAGAAGTGCGCGACAAGTTGCTGAGGGAACTGGACACCCTTGGCGACAAGCCAGATCCAAGTATTGTTGCCAAATTGCCTTACCTGACAGCAGTCTGCCAAGAAACCCTGCGGATATATCCGATTGCGATGAATGCTTTTCCTCGGATTGTGCGATCGCCTATAGAAATTCAAGGTTACACACTCCCAGAAGGAACAGTGATCATTCCCAATATCTACTTAGCACACCACAGGGAAGAAACTTATCCACAATCAAAGCAGTTTAAACCAGAACGTTTTTTAGAAAGACAATTTTCGCCTTATGAGTATTTGCCTTTTGGTGGTGGAAATCGTCGCTGTATTGGGCTGGCATTTGCTCAGTATGAAATGAAACTCGTATTGGCGACAATTTTATCGCGCTTTCAAGTCTCCTTGGTCAATAGGCGTCCTGTGCGTCCTGTGCGTCGTGGTCTTACCGTAGCACCACCAGCAGGAATGCAGATGGTTGCAATGCCTTTGGAAAAACGTGTTAATACTCCAGCGCTTGTTTAGGTCATGAGGGTGGGCGATGCCCACCAATATTTTCGCACCAATCTTCGCAATTTGCTATCTTTTAAACAGAATTTATAGTATCTGAAGTTTTAAGTGGTCAACGCAATTTGACCGTGAACCATATTCGTCAACTGGCAGAGTTTTTTCACATTTCGCCAGCTGCTTTTTTTGAGGCATAATGAGAGAAAAAATTTTAGAAACCATTATTGCTGCATTACAACCAGAAGATTTTGTTTTAGCTTTATGGCAAGGTGGTTCTGCTGCTCACGGGTATACAGATGAATGGTCTGACATCGATATTGAAGTGATTGTTGAAGATAATTACGTTCAACAAACCTTTGATATTGTTGAAGCTGCATTGCAAATAATTTCTGAAATTAACTTTAAGTATAGAGTTCCTGAACCTACATGGCATGGTCACTCACAATGCTTTTATCAACTTGTGGGAGTGAGTCCTTTTTTGGCGATTGACTTTGCTGTTATGAAGCGTAGTAGTCGTAACGATTTTTTAGAGATGGAACGACATGGACAAGCAGTGATTGCTTTCGATAAGGCTAATCTTATTGTTTCAACACATTTAAATCACCAAGAGCATTTTTCCAAAATGAAAGCAAGGTTTGAGCAGTTAAAAACGATGTTTTATTTTTGGCAAATATTCGTCAAAAAAGAAATCAATCGTGGACATTTGGCGCAAGCTATTGTCAACTATCAATCCTATACACTGCGACATTTAGTTGATACACCTACGTATGTAGAAAGACAAGCAGATTTACAGCTTTATCAAGCTCTGAAGCAGGGTGATTTTTGTTACATCTTCAACTCCCGCCAAATGGGGAAATCTTCACTTTTAGTGAGAACTAAGCACCGTCTCCAACAAGAAGGGTTTATATCATGTCCGCATAATCGCTTACGATTAAGCTCCGATTTGAATCCACCAATGAAAACCTGTTAAGCCTCGAATCAAATCTTGCTGTTGAAGTAAAGATTGGCAACGATGAAATAAAACTTCCTCTAAATCATCAAGTGTTTTAAATGAGCGATTTGCGATTGGTTCATCAACCAAAGTCCATAATCTAACTGAAGAGTTGTAATTCTGGAGAATGGGATGGTAAAAGTGTTAAATGTAAACATAGCTGGAACTTCTAAATCTTTGCTAATATGCCATCCGGCTTGGTCACGGGGTCTTACACGTAAAAAATCTGGCAGCCTTCTGTTTGTGGATCTGTGGGCGTAGTCGGGTACTCGTTTTATTAAGGCTGCCAGATTTTTAGGGGACAATGCGTCAACGGCTAAAAGAACATGTTTTTTAGCACCTAATTTGAACTCACGAGCAAAGTCAGCTAAAACTTGATTAAAGAGTTCAGTATTGACGTATGGCAAAATCCACCAATAAGTTTCTCCTGACTTAGGATGTACAAATCCATACAACCATAACCATTGAAATCTCCAATTAACATTGGCAATTGGTGTTTCTCCCTCAGGTACGTAAACTCGCCTGAGAATTGGCTTTAGCCCTAAGCGATGTTCATCTTCGCACCACAATTGAATTTCAGCCTCCGGATAAGCACTTTTAAGTTCTTCAACTTCTGTTGCTAGTTTTTTTTCCAGGCTTCTTGCTCTACTAAGTCGCTTTCTGTGTGAGATGGGCGAGGTACTCGCAGCTCTTTTAGTCATCTGCCGTAATATTTCCCATCCTCTTTGTCGGCTAACCGTTGTCCGTGTGACTTCACTCAACCAATCTGCCACTTTACGACCATTCCATAATCCTCCATCTGGAGCATTGTCTTGTAAAACCTGCCATAGCCGTGCTTGCTCAACATCCTCAATTAACGGCTTTGCTCCTTTATTTTGACTTCGGCGTTAAGCGTAGCTCTGCCGTAGGCAATCGCATAACCCAGAAATGCCCAACTCGTTATACCTTTTTACCAATGCGTAAATCCATGTTCTGCTATAGCCCGTTATTTGCTCTACTTCTTCTGTTTTCTTGCCTTGCGCTAGTAACCATATAATCTGATACTGACGACTTTCTATTCCTTCCTTCGCATGTTTATAAAGTTGCTCTAATTCACAGATATTTAAATGCTCGACTATACTGATTCGTTTTGGCATAACTCATATTTTTACTCCTTAGCTTTATCGTAAGCGATTATGCGGACATGATATGAATTCTTACTGAATATTTAACCACGAATTTCGTGGATTTCCTAGATATATCAAAATAGCTGATTTATTTTTTTTGAATGAAATTACGTCCAGTCAATCGGAATTTATTGAAATAATATTAACTTTGTATATTGACAAAAATATTGTTTTTTAAAAACAATTAAATAGCGATTTCTGATTTTGCAGATAGGTGAGAGAATTTCCTGTTTTAGTCTGAACCAATAAACTGGTGAATTCGATAATTTCTTCTATGCTGCTCATCATTACAGTTCGCAACTTTTCAGACATCCTTTCAGCGCTTAATTCCCTTAAACCGTTCTTTTGCGACCTGGAATGCATCTTGCATCACAGATTGAATTTTTTGAGGATCTGGTTTCTTTCCACCCATTAAATCACCAAAGTAAACGCAAGCAGCTTCTCCAAGTGACCAAGTGTAAGCAGCAGCCCAAGAAGCAGCTATCACACTGCCAAAACCTGGTAGGAATTTGACTAACTCACGTGCGATCGCTCGTGCTAAGAAACCACTGGCGATCGCACTCACAACCCCCCCCGCTTGTGATGGCGTCAGCGTCTGTCCATACAATTTCCCCAGTAGCCCCACCATCGAGACTTGCAAGGCTGTGAGTGCTGGCATCGTTGCAAAGGGTAGCGGCACAGCTGCGATGGTAGCTGATATAGTCGCAAATACCAAAACATAGCGACGTCCAACATCCCGGTAAAGATTACCAAGTTGTTTGCCAGTCCCTTCATCCAACAACTGATATATCGTTCGGGCTTCTGCTTCTGGTAGTAACTCGGCTATTGCATCTCTCAACGCCTCTAACCCATAAAACACAGGGGTGTACCCATCTTCTTCCAGGGTAAAATCAATTAGGACGGCGCGATCATACAATCCTACAAAAGCTTGCTGCATTGCAGTGAATGCTCGGTTAACCTCTTCAAAATCTGGTGGATATTCAGGATGATCATCTGTACCAGGAGGATAAACCTCATGCAAGCAAGTCACCGCCAGTAAACAGGGAATATCTGGATACTTCTGACGCAGTTGCTGAGTAATTTGTCGCAACGTATCAGTTGCAAAATCATTGATCTTAACCGTCAGAATCAAGATTTTGGCGCGACGACTTTCCTGTTGTAAATCTCCAACCAATTCCTGAACAATGACTTCAGTATCCTGGTTTACATCTCCCAGTCCGACAGTATCTGTAAAAATAAGTACTGGCAAGTCAGTTGAAGGGTAAGCATAACGCTGAGTGTGTTGTGTGTGTGGACGAAATCCTTGACCGACAATTTCTGCTGAAACTCCCGTCAGCCCTCGCACAATCGAACTTTTACCTGCTTGGGGCTTACCAATCAAAAGGGCTTCAGTGGTTGGCAGTTCTGCTCGAATTGTCTCCAAAATCTCTGCAACCTGAGCTTCACTAACGCTAAACCACCCAACAACCGTCTGTGATATTTTATCTACGGGTAGCACTTTCATCAAGCGTGCTGTTGTCTCGTTCCAAACACCTGAAAGCTGGTTTGTCAGTGAACTATCGACCGACTTAGTTGTCACGTCAGTCGATTCACTTGAGTGTTGAGAATCAGCGGATGGTAAATCAGCGTCACGTTGTTCAGTCATTTGCGTCAAAACGGCAGCACGCCCTGAATAACTTTTTGTTTGCCAGTATCCAGATTTAGGATAACTCAGATCTTGCACTAGGATTCTCGTCCGCCAAGAAATAAATTTCTTGGCTCAAAGTTCAAGTCCGTTAAAACGGAC
>NZ_QMEB01000414.1:0-139 GCF_012912135.1 Brasilonema bromeliae SPC951
CTCCTTCTTTTCGTGTCCTCAATAACGTTTTCAGCCTTAACTGAACCGTATTGGGATATAAACAGTGGCAAGGAAATTAAAACCCTTCAAGGGCATACAAACACTGTTGATAGCGTCAGTTTTAGCCCGGATGGTAAAA
>NZ_QMEB01000414.1:149-1688 GCF_012912135.1 Brasilonema bromeliae SPC951
CTTCAAGGGCATACAAACACTGTTGATAGCGTCAGTTTTAGCCCGGATGGTAAAACTCTTGCTTCCGGGTCTGCTGACAAGACAGCGAAACTGTGGGATATAAACAGTGGCAAGGAAATTAAAACCCTTCAAGGGCATACAAACACTGTTGATAGCGTCAGTTTTAGCCCGGATGGTAAAATCCTTGCTACCGCATCAGTGGACAAGACAGCGAAACTGTGGGATGTCAAAAGTGGTAAGGAAATTAAAACCCTTAAAGGTCATACAGACTTGTTTACAAGCCTCAGCTTTAGTCCCGACAGCAAAACCCTTGCTTCCGCATCACATGACAATACGGTGAAATTGTGGAATGTTAACACTGGTAGGGAGATTCAAACTCTCAAAGAAGACAAAGGTAATTTTAACAGCTCCTATATTCAAAGCCTCAGCTTTAGTCCGGATGGTAAAACCCTTGCTTCTGCGTCCAGTGATAATACTATAAAACTGTGGAATTTTGATTTAGATAATTTGCTGGTGCGGGGGTGTGGCTTGATACACTACTACCTGCAAAATAACCGCGATGTCAGCCCAGAAGATCAACGCTTGTGTGACGATATCAAGCGTTGAGGGTCAATAGCGATGTTAATTCAATTAAAATGAAATAAACTTGATACACCACACCCTATACAGTACAACATGAAACCATCAAATTTACGTACCAAACTTTTGACAGAAATCAATCTTATTCCCGAAGAAAAGCTGGAAGAATTATATAATTTTATTCATTATTTTCGAGTCGGTGTAGAAGCATCTCAAGGTACATCCGAACAAATTATGCAGTTTGCAGGTTGTTGGGATGATATGTCAGATGAAATATTTTCCGACTTCAATGAAGAAATAAACACACGTCGCCAGCAGGCTTTTTTGGGGAGAAGAAACGATGAAACTAGCCTTGGTTGATACCAACATTTTATCCTTGTTTTTCCGCAATCAACCCTTGGTAGTTGAAAACTTTAATACATATATTAAAGAATATGGCAAAATCAACATCAGCATCATCACCTATTACGAAATAGTTAGCGGATTGAAGCATCGTGACGCACAGAAACAATTAACATCTTTTTTAGAATTTGCTTCACATAACATAATTTTGCCTCTAACTACAGATTCAACAACAATTTCTGGTGATATTTATGCCAGTTTAAGAAAAAAGGGAACACCAGTAGATGATATAGATATTCTCATTGCTGGAATTGCGATCGCTAACGATTTGATTCTTGTAACTAATAATCGGAGAGATTTCGAGAAAATCGAAGGCTTAGAAATTGAAGACTGGACTCAGGCATAAGTAAATCTAATTGACCAACAGCAGCAAGGCTAGTGATTAGTGAAGTATCACTAATAACAATCACAACCTACCCAAATCCCGTAAATTTTTCAAATCGAGTTCAAAATCTTCTATTTCATAAGAAAACAGAGGAATTTTGCGTTTTTGAAGCAATTGCTGAAACTGTATTTTATCCATTTCTGCCAACTTGCTCGCATATCCAAGGGGAAGTT
>NZ_QMEB01000054.1:0-26315 GCF_012912135.1 Brasilonema bromeliae SPC951
CTTTTGAATTTCTCGTAATTCGCTTCGCGTTTTTGCAGAAAATGGTAACTGATTATAAATCTGCTCAACTAAAATCTGTAGAAACTCATCTAGATGCTTTTGATATTCGTAAAATGGGTGTAAAATTTCTGCCTCAATCTTTTCAGCAGTTTGCTGCGAAATACCCAATTTTTGCTTGAATTCATTCAAAATGCGACGGCTCGTATCTGATATCTTGTTATCACTAACAACCCTTTTCACTTCTTCTCTGTATTTCTCTTCTGCTGATGATGAGGGTAGAGGTGTGGGTGCAGATTGAATATCCTGTACCTGCAGCTTATTAAGTAGTTCATCGATACGCTGCTGCACATCTTCATGGACACTTATTTGCGATCGCACATGTTCCAAAACCTTGCAAAAAGCTTCTCTCCCACCAATATTTGCTAACTTATCCAACATATGGGGTATGAAAGTTGCTACAGAACCATCCCAGCTGATGTGTTGCAACACGGGTGCGTCGTTACCCAATGCAGCAATTAAGAAAGATTGACGTTCTCTCTGTGATTCTACAAATGGTCTGAGGATTTCTGCCAACTCATTGATAGTGTTGGGGTCTAATTTCATCATCGACTCAACCTTTCACCTGCGCCAATGTTGTGAGTAACACGCTTAATTACAAATATAATGTAGAAAATACTGCTTCAGGTTGTGAGAGGTAATGGTGCTGTTTTTCTAAGAATGAGCGAGTGTATGTTTGTTTATTCCTCGCTTCCAAATACAACATCTTTATACAGCAGTTTAATCGGAAACTCAAAATCAATAATCTTTGAACGCCAGGACTTTTTCGGGTTTGGTTTGATTGTAGCGTTCTGGGTGAGGGGAAACTCCGGAGCTCGCTTCACTTGGGAGCAGCTTTGCTGGGTGCTGAGGGGAAACGCTCTTCACGTGAGTTATTTTCTCCCCCTTCTTTTTTCTCCCTGCTCCCTGTGCTTCTTCTAAGGTGCATAGTACATATGAAAATCCCCACCACATGATGGTAGGGAATAGTGTGTATCTTTTTTCCTTTTATTTATTAGGGCTAGCCCAAAAGAATTTATGCACCTTGCTCATGCATTTTAGGCTTTAATATCGAATCCGGGTGCATCGGAATAATTAAGTCGTAGTCAAAAGCCACCAGTAGCAGGCGATCTGCGCGGAGCGCAGCAGCGTTTGCGCAGCGCCCCCTTAGGGGCTAGCTATCGCTTTACATGCAAAAAGGGTCAACTTTTGGTGCTGACCCATTTTCTGATTATTTAGGATTATTAGTTTGGGGTATGAGCGCAGATGTTGCGAGTCGGAGTTTGAGTCATTTGACGGGAGGAGATGAGAAAAAACAAGAAGCCACAACGCCAGATAGATTGAACAGCTAGTCTCGAATCAAGATGAAACAAAACATAGAGTTTTCTGTGTTCCTACTTGCATAACGTGAATCTAGACTTCCTGCCAAAGTAGCCGTCATGAACTGCAAACCACCGAACACACGAAAACATTTCTCCCTCACTCCTTCACTCCCTCATTCCCTCACTATCTGACTCCCTCACTCCTTATTTTCAAGCTAAGTGTAAGCAGCAGACACAGCACAGGGAGAATATTTCTCTGTCTATGTTGCTTCTTTTCCATCTTTACCACATCAATGACTCTTGAAAGAGGTTGATTTTGGCTGCCTAACTTTTAATAAAGTGCTTCTTCTTGGTGGGTTTCGATTGTGACGTCAGACGTTGGATAAGCAATACAAGTTAGCACATATCCAGCTGCGATTTGGTCATCGTCCAAGAAAGACTGGTCACTCTGGTCAACTGAACCTTTTGTGAGCTTACCAGCACAGGTAGAGCAAGCACCAGCGCGGCAAGAGTATGGTAGGTCAAGACCTTTTTCTTCAGCAATGTCTAGAATATATTCATCCTCTGGGACCTCAATTGTTTCGTTCAGCCCTTCAGCAACGTTTATCAGTGTCACTTTGTAAGTAGCCATTTAGTCACCCTCTATGATTGCGAATGGATCGTATAAGTTATCCTAAAGCAAACACCACGACTCATCTGATCAGATCAGCCGTTAGTTAAAATTTGCTTCACTTCTGATACTACGAGAAAAACAAAAGCATGTAACCAAAAATTGAAGTCGATTAGTAATGAAATTTTGTGAGTTCTTAAATATAACTTTTTTTTATACGACAGAACATCAACGGGTTCACTAGAGCAGCGCCTTAGGTAGCCACTTTTGTCGCGACTGCCTTTACCACGGTTGAAGGACGGTTGAGTCACTACACCGTGGTTCGTGTCTCAACCTCGTGGGCTTTGTGCTTAAGTGTAAGTAACAGAGCAGACATCGCACAGGGAGAAGATTTCTCTTTCTACGCTGCTTTTTTTCTATTCATACCACATCAGTTACTTTTTGGAAAAGGTTAATTTTTGAGATGCCTAACCTTATTCGATATCATCTTTCTTGTGGGTTTCGATGGTGACATCAGAGGTAGGCTTGGCGATACAGGTGAGCACATATCCTTGATCAATCTGGTCATCGTCCAAGAAAGATCCATCAGACTGATCCACAGTACCTGATTTAATCAAACCAGCACAGTCAGAGCAAGCACCAGCGCGGCAAGAGTAAGGCAGGTCAAGACCAGCGTCTTCAGCAAGTTCTAGAATATATTCATCATCTGCTACCTCAATTGTTTTATTTATCCCTTCAGCGTCGTTGATCAGTGTCACTTTGTAAGTAGCCATTTAGTCATCCTCTATGAGTGCAAACGCATCTAATAAGTTATCCTAAAGCAAATAGGACCACTGATCTTATCGGATCAGTCGTTCGTTAAATTTGCTTCACTTGTGATATTACGAGAAAAAAAGGATGTAATTGGAAATAGAAGTATAAAAAATAGCTAAATATATCAATCCTAGGTAAGTTGATTTATATCAACCAATTGAAGTCAAAAATAAGGAAATAGGCTTATTTTCACCCTTACACCCCTTTGTGCTTATGCACAAGAGCAACAAACCAAGCAGTCGTTATGAACTGCAAACTACCTGACACATGAAAATTTATTTTTTCGTCTGCGTTTTGCGTTCTGCGTTCTGAGTTTTGAGTTCAAATCAGTGACAAAATAATGTACGATAATTCTGCTTTTTCGCAAAAACGCCCTGTACGAGTAGGTTTGGTTGGTACTGGGTATACAGCAAAGCTACGAGCCGAAGCATTGGTGCACGATGAGCGCTCTCATCTAGTCGCCGTTGTCGGTCATACACCCCAGAAGACAGAAGCCTTTGCTAGAGATTACCAGATAATGGTCGTAGATTCTTGGCAGCAACTGGTTGAGCAAGACAATGTAGACTTGGTCATGATTTGTACAGTGACTCGGGATCATGGTACAATAGCGCGGCAAGCACTTGAGAGTGGCAAACACGTTGTTGTAGAGTATCCTCTTTCTGTAGACGTGGCAGAGGCGGAAGAACTCGTTGAGCTTGCAAAAGCACAAAAAAAATTGCTCCATGTTGAACATATTGAACTTTTGGGTGGATTGCATCAAGCTTTGAAACAACATCTACCAAAAGTTGGTCAAGTGTTTTTTGTGCGCTACAACACCATCAAGCCTGAACATCCCGCACCCCGCAAATGGACATATAACCACGAGCTTTTCGGCTTTCCTTTGATTGGCGCACTTTCCCGATTGCACCGTCTTGTGGATTTGTTTGGTACAGTCATGTCGGTTAATTGTCATAACCGATTTTGGGAGATAGAGACACAGTACTACCAAAGCTGTTTCTGCGATACTCATTTGTGCTTCAACAGCGGACTGTTAGCCCATGTTGTTTATGGTAAAGGTGAAACTTTGTGGCAGGCAGAACGTAGGTTTGAAGTTCATGGTGAAGATGGCGGATTAATTTTTGATGGCGACAAGGGACTTTTGGTACAGCACGGAGAAAAAAAACCGATAGAAGTTGGTGCTCGTCAGGGTTTGCTTGCCAAAGATACGACAATGGTGTTAGATCATCTTATTGATGGCACTCCCTTATACGTCACCCCAGAAGAAAGCTTGTACACCCTCAAGGTTGCAGATGCAGCAAGGCGTTCTGCTGAAATGGGTTTGACTATCATCGTTGAGGATGAGTGATTGGTTATTATAGCATCAAATCTGGAATAAGTAATCAAGATTTTGTAGACAATAAAACAGCTTTGGTGAAAACCGTGGACGTTGTTTTACAAGAAATTAACCAGGATAACTGGGAAGAATGCATTCGGCTCAAAACAACTGAGGAACAGGAAAACTTTGTGGCTTCAAATCTTTACTCTCTTGCCCAATCCAAGTTTTATCCATCTTGTGTTCCTCTTGGCGTCTATCATAACCAAACTATGGTCGGCTTTGTGATGTATGAGACAATGTCAACTGGTGATCAAAACAGTGGTTACTGTATTTGTCGTCTCATGATTGACAAAAATCATCAGAGGAAAGGATATGGCAAAGCTGCCATGCAGGCAGTAATTAATCTACTTAAGGACAAGCCAGACTGTAAAAAAATTTCGACTAGCTATGTTCCAAAAAATGCAGTCGCTGAAAAACTGTATTATAGTTTGGGCTTTCATGCGACTGGGTTAATAGAGGATGGCGAAATTGTTTTATCTCTTTCGGTAGAGTCAAGAGCAGGTGTGACAACACAGTCATGAAACCCAACCATAAAAGGATTTGTTGAGTTTCGTGTTGCTCAAACCAATATACAGTTATCTGCACAAACACGGCAAACTATATTTATGGGAGATTCTTCTTTAGACGAAATTTCATGAAAAGTGAAACGATTGTTCTTTTATCTAACAGAGAACTAGATAAAATGCGTAAGGCTGGACGTTTAGCAGCCGAACTCCTACACCATCTTGCACCATTGGTGAAGCCAGGGGTTAGTACTCTTGAACTAAATGACGAAGCGGAACGGTGGACACAAGCGCATGGTGCAAAAAGTGCACCTCTTGGCTACAAGGGTTTTCCTAAGTCCATTTGCACGAGTGTGAATGAAGTCATTTGTCACGGTATTCCTAATGCCAAGCAAATTCTCAAGGAAGGTGACATCATTAATATTGATGTGACGCCCCTTGTTGATGGCTACCACGGTGATACATCCAAAACATTCTTTGTCGGTACCCCTTCCCCAAAAGCCAAAAAGTTGGTAGAGGTGACAGAGGAATGCCTCAGAAGAGGTATTGCTGAAGTTAAACCACAAGCACGTATTGGAGATATTGGTGCAGCCATTCAGGAGTATGCTGAGGCACAGGGCTTTTCTGTGGTGCGAGACTTCGTAGGACACGGTGTCAGCAACATTTTCCACACTGCGCCGGAAATACCTCATTACGGTATCCGTGGTAAGGGAAAACGTCTGCGACCTGGTATGGTTTTTACCATAGAGCCGATGATTAACGAAGGTACGTGGGAAGTTGAGGTTTTGGGTGATGGTTGGACGGCTGTGACACGCGATCGCAAACTTTCCGCTCAATTTGAGCACACTCTCGCCGTAACTGAAGATGGCGTTGAAATCCTGACGTTACGGGAAAGTAGGACTTAAGCATCGGTATCAAAGCTACAAAACGATTTGTGGCAAAACAACACAGATCCGCCTGGAAAATTAAATAACCGACAGCTTCACTCAATCGTATTGAGTTTTAGTGTTGTGTTTGAGATTTGATGATGCTGCTTGAAAACCGCCGAGTTTGGGACTATGGCGGGATTTTTTTGTGTGGTTTGTGGGATGGGAGGAGAGCGATGCGGAAGCCGCCACTACGTGAACGCCATAGGTGATCGCAAAGATAAACAGTTTAATTTACCTAGAATCACTACAACCCCATCAAAATTCTTAGCCTGTCTTCGACTGCTGTCAGTGTTTTTGGAGACACTGTACCCCATCGCTTTTCAAGACGATCTACAGAAATCGACCTCACATCCTCGCACTTGACAAAGCTTTGTACTTTTAATCCTCCCTCTGGCGGGTTCAGTTCTACGTGAAAAGGGATTCCTTTTTCCTTTGAGGTAATCGGTAAGACAACAACCAAACCAGATGCACCTTGATTAAACAAATCGACTGAAATCACCAGACAAGGACGCTTTCCGGCTTGCTCATGTCCTCTCACTGGATTAAGATCTGCTAACCACACCTCCCCTCTGGCAATTTGCGCCACTATTCTTGCACCCCATCAGCCATTGTTTGATCCCATACCTGCCTCTCTGCCTGTTCTTCCTGCCAAAGCGCTTCATTCTGTCTTAAAGCGGCAAACGCTTGATTAGCTTGTACTAAGAATACATGCCTACGGTAATTCTCTATCGCCCTGTCTAACACCGTCTGAATTGTCTCACCAGAGGTTTGTGCCAATTTCAATAAAGTTTCATGGGTAGTTTGACTAATACTAACAGTTAACTCAGGCATAGCTGTATTTTTCAACTTCTATAAGCATTGTAGCCAAAGCCAAAGCAGCTTCCACTACATCAAATAGTTGTTTATGGATTATGGTCGTTTGCAAGTCGGCGATCGCAAACTTTCCGCTCAATTTGAGCACACTCTCGCCGTTACTGAAGATGGCGTTGAAATCCTCACGTTACGGGAAAGTAGGACTTAACACTTCAATTGCCTTCATCTTGATGGCATCAAAACTATAGCGCCGGATCTGTGGCAAAGCGACACAGATCCTCCGGCGGGAAAATTAAATAACTGAGACAGGTTGTGGCAGTGGTTTGAGGTTCTCTGTTTAGCGTTCGGTGCTAAGTTTGGATCAGTGAATTGGGCTGATTACGTTCATAATGAGTGAAATGTCTTGGACACTAACGATTAACACTTCGCGCCTCATCCTTCGTCCTCAACAACCTGATGATTATAAATCTTGGTACGCTGGTTTTGCAGGTCGGTTGCCACAACAGTATAAATATGACGAGGGACAGATTAGCTTGGATGGTTGTGACCCCAATTGGTTTTCAACTTTGTGTAAGCGCCATCAAGACCAAGCTTTAAGCGATTATGCTTATATTTTTGGTGTCTTTTCTCGGCAAAATAATCAGCATCTTGGCAATGTCGATTTATCAACAATCCAGCGTGAAGAGAAACAGTGGGCTAATCTGGGCTATAGCATCCATAATCAGTATTGGCGACAGGGTTTTGGCAAGGAAGCTGTGAAAGCAGCACTCCGAGTCGGGTTTGAGAATCTTGGATATCATCGCATCGAAGCTGCCATTAATCTTGATAATCATCTCTCCATTGCTCTTGCTCAAAGTGTTGGTCTGCAAAAAGAATGTATTCGTCGTGGCTTTTACTATGAGAACGAACAATGGGTAGATCATTTGATTTATGTAGCTCTTCCCTCTGATTTAGGTCTAGTCGAGAAACCACCAGTGATCGTCGGATAACAACCCCTTGCGGCGGACGGTTGAGAGATCTTGGTGTAGTGGTAAAGGTTATTTGCCACATCATTTATTCAAAGTCAATCTGCCATGCATGTGTCTATGGGCATAAATTTAAATAACTGCAAGATGTAAGTTATGCTGGAAATTGAAAACCGCCGAGTCTGCGACGATGGCGGGATTTTTTGTTTGTGGGGTTATTGGCTCACTTTTCCCATGATCTGTTGCTGGTTTAGTCTAAGTTAAGACACACCCATATTCAAGGGTAAAATGAGGAAAGACTATATAGTTTGTAACTATGAATCGGCATACAAGGCAAGTCATTTTATATAAGGATGAAGATGGTTATTGGGTTGTAGAGTGTCCAAGCCTAAAAGGATGTATTAGCCAGGGAAACACTAAGGAGGAGGCTTTGTCGAACATCAAGGAAGCTATTGCAGGCTACGTGAATGCATTGGAAGAAGATGGCTTACCTGTGCCAGAAGACAATTTTGAAACATTCCTAGTAGTCGTGTGAGCAAGTTACCCAGTATTTCAGGAAGAGAGTGTATCAAAGCTTTGGAAAAGATTGGTTTCTACCAAAAACGTAGAGAGAGCAGTCACATTATTCTGCGAAGAGATGAGCCGTTTGCTCAAATTGTTGTCCCAGATCATCAGGAGTTGGCTAAGGGCACACTTCGAGCTATTATTCGAGACGTTGAACTTAGCGTTGAAGAATTCGTGTCATTACTGTAGAGAGGCAGTCGCGGTCTAACACTATAATGGGAACGTTCAATTAGAAGTAATTCCCTAATTTTCAAAATATACAAGATGCCTACATTAAAGCTGACGAATAAGCAAGTTGTTGAATTAATTAAACAGCTACCTAGCGAACAGCAAGTAGAGGTGTTTAGATTCCTACTTCTCCAACAGTGGGGGGAGTGGGAGGCACTATCGCGCTATGCAGTCGATAAAGTTAGACTTATTGCCCAAGAACGAGGCTACAACTGGGATATAATGACCGAGGAGGAGCGCGAAGTTTTTGTTGATAAACTGATGGATGAGGATTAGTGCGATACATTGCGGTTTTTGATACTAATATTTTGATCTCTGCTTTGTTGTCTACAAGTGGCGATCCGTTTCGATGTTTGGCACTCGCAAAGATTGGACAAATTGAGTCTGTGACTTGTCAACAAATCCTGGATGAGTTTGCCCAAAAGTTGGTGCTTAAGTTCAAGTTTTCTCAGAAGATGGCGCAAGCGGCAGTTGAAGAGATACGTAGTTGCTCTCGTTTAGTTGAGATTGGCGCGACATTAGAGGCAGTGCCAGATGATCCGGATAATGATATGGTTGTCGAGTGTGCCATAGTTGGCAATGCAACTCATATTGTCAGAGGTGAGAAACATCTTTTGACTCTAGCAAAGTATCAAGAGATTAAGATTGTTAAAGCAACTGAGTTTGTTGCGTTGTTATCTCAGTCTTGACAATCCTGGCAGCCTCATCCTTTTAATCAGAAGTTGATGTACACCCGATAATTGTTGGATGATCGCAATCAATTCTTCTTTATGGGTTATCTGTTTGGACGTAATCGCTAGGTGCTCTGTGGATGATTTATCCCTCTGAAAACTGTTACGGTATCAAGCGTTATGATTGAGATGCTCTAGACACAGTCAGCAATGCTGCATAATTCACTACAGAGCGAGTCATGAATAAAGCGTATTTGACAGATTTCAATTCATGGATTGACCAGACAGCCCAATTCTTGCGGGAGCGTCGCTGGCATGAAATTGACGTAGAGCATCTGATTCAAGAGGTCGAAGACTTGGGTAAGACTGAACGGCGCGGGATTACTAGTCAACTAACTCGCCTTCTACTACATTTGCTCAAGTGGCAATATCAACCTCAGCGTCGGTCGGATAGCTGGCTAGATTCCATCACTGATGCACGTACTCAAATTGAATTAGCCATTGAAGATAGTCCTAGTCTTAAAAACTATCCTACAGAGCAACTTGAAGAGAGTTACCAACGCGCACGCCACCAAGCAGCGAAGCAAACTAATATACAGATTTCAGTGTTTCCAAAAGAGTGCCCATATCCTGTAGAGTTCGTATTAGATGAAGATTGGCTGCCAGAAGAGAACAGAACAGAGTAAGTGATGTATTCATTGCTATTGAGGCTTATGATCAAGGCGAATCGCTTGCTCTAAAGCTAATTTTTCTCTAGCTCTACGAGCATACGGCTGTAATTTTGTGCGAGTCCAGCCTGTAATTATACTCATATCTTCTAAATTCATTCCCTTCATTAACATTTCTACACACCATGTCTGTTGAGCTTGCTCAATGACTGGCTGTTGTCCTTCTGGTGTTAATAATCCCTCAGTTAAGATTCGCCAGCGCTGTTGTATTTCTAGCTCTGTGATTGGTATTCCATCATCGTTGAGAAATAATGCAGGGTGGTTATCTTTACGACTTTTAAGCCACTGAGTTAAGGGATTGCGAGTATACGATCCATACCGCTTACCCATAATCCACTGATTTACAGGAACTTGTCGAGTAGCGCCCTGAGTGATTTGCAATAAGTACTGGTTGGAATCTTGGATTTGGTGGGAACGCTCTAAATTCACAATTTCTTCTGCAGATAACCCTGCGCCAAACAAAACGTACATCAGAGCATAATCTCGTAGTTCTGATTTTTTGGCTCTTTGCAAAATCAAGTGGACTAAATTTGCTGGTAAATCTACCACCTTTTCTGTCGAAATAAACTCATTGTTAACTTGATTTGAGGATTGTGTAGCGACCTTTAAAAACAGTGCCACTAAGGTTTCTAAAAACTCATCTCTGTCATGCCAAAGTTCATGAAATTCACTGGTAAACTCAATCACGGCATACCCCAACAACATACTATTGAGTAAACTTGCTAGCTTTTGAGGTGATAATTGTACATGTAATTGCTCACGTTCCATCATTGTTGCTAAATATTCAGCAACATAGTTGTTGGCTTGCGCTAAGCTTCTTCCTAGTGCTTGACGATTTTCTACTGGATATTTTCCTGCCTCACCAACCATAGAACGTACCAATTCAGGAACTTGTTCTAAAGCCTTTAAGCGGTCTTCGCAATAATTTTTGAGGGCTTCATGAACATTAGTCATTTGACTTGCTTGCGTTTTTAAGGATTCACCCAGTTCTTTAAACACTGGTGATTCAGAAATGACTGCCAGAACTAATCCGTGCTTATTGCCAAATTGCCGGAATAGCGTCACTTCATTAACTTTTGCTAATTCTGCAACTGCCTTGGTTGTCGTTTCCGTAATTCCCTGAGCTGCAAACAACTCCATTGCTGCATTAATCAGCCTTTGTCGCGTTGAAATTATATCACTAGACATAAGTCGAAAGTGCAAGTGGCACTTGCATTAAAATTTTATCCTTGCTAGACTAACAGATGTAAGTAGCACTTGCATCCTCTATTTCTACTTTAACTGTCTTCGCCAGTGTTCGTAGAGAATGTGGTAACTAGTACAAGACTGTACTAGTTTATTTACGGTATTCACGTCAAAGGAAAATTTATGACAACAAACTCAACGGCGCCTGTTGATAAGCAGCCGCTTACTCTGAGCTGGACTAACGTGGCATTTTTCGGTACAATTCATGCCTTGGCAATGCTCGCTCCCTGGTGTTTTTCTTGGTCTGCTTTGGGAGTCATGATATTTCTGCACTGGTTGTTTGGCAGCATTGGTATTTGTTTGGGGTATCACCGACTTTTAACTCACCGAAGTTTATCTGTGCCGAAGTGGTTGGAATATGCGATCGCCACCTTGGGAGCACTCGCCATGCAAGGAGGACCAATGTTTTGGGTAGCAGGACATCGGCTGCATCATGCGCATACAGAAGACGTAGATAAAGATCCTTACTCTGCCAAGCGTGGTTTTTGGTGGAGCCATATGCTTTGGATTTTTTACCCACGTCCAGAATTTTTTGACGAACAACATTACAAAAAATTTGCCCAGGAACTATACCGTGATCCATTTTATCGTTGGCTAAATCGCTACTTCTTGCTGCTCCAAATTCCTGTTGGTGTCCTACTGTATGTTTTGGGTGGATGGTCTTTTGTGATCTATGGAGTCTTTGTGAGGGCAGTCTTGCTTTGGCATACCACTTGGTTTATCAACTCTGCAACTCACCTGCGCGGTTATCGTCGTTTCCAGTTGAAGGACAACTCTCGTAATCTTTGGTGGGCAGCACTTTTAACTTATGGAGAAGGTTGGCATAATAATCACCATGCTCACCCAAATGTCGCTAAAGCTGGATACCAGTGGTGGGAAGTGGATATGACTTGGTGGGCAATTCAGACATTGCAAACTCTGGGGTTAGCGAACAAAGTAGTCATGCCTCCAATACCAAAACCAGAAGTTTGACGAATGTTAACTTATTCACTCCCGCTTTCTTAAATAGCGGGGAGTACAAGGGGTTCCCCAGCTAACTTGCTCAGAAGGTATCTCAGTAAAAACATTACTACGAGCGCCAATCACAGCATTAGCCCCAATTTTTACTCCTAGTCCAACGAAGCAATCAGCGGCTATCCATACTCCATTACCAATGGTGATACTCGCTGTTTTCAACCCAAAAGCTGGGTCTGTTATATCATGGCTCCCAGTACACAGGTAACTTTTTTGAGAAATGACGCAGTGCTCACCAATGTTGATATCGTCAAGGCTGTAGAGAACTACGTCATCTCCTATCCAACTGTAGTCCCCAATTGTAATTTTCCAAGGGTAAGTAAAGCGAGCAGTAGGTCTAATGATTACGCCTTTGCCAACACGAGCGCCAAACAGCCGCAGCAACGCGCAACGTAGATTATTGAGCGGGTGGGGAGTTAGGGGAAAGGCGATCGCCTGTATAAGCCACCATAACAAAATATACCAACCTGCTCGTCCTCGGTCAAACCAGGATTGGTTATATTTACGTAAATCTACAAAAGGTTCTTCACTAGTCATTAGTCATTAGTCAAGAGTCATTAGTCCAAGGTTACAAGCTTCCTTGTCCCCTTGTCTCCTAAGAAACATAGGGAACTCTGAACAGGGAACTCTGAACAGGGAACTCTGAACAGGAAACTCTTAACACCGAAGAAGGGAAAGAGTGTTTGTTTCATTCATAACGGGTGGTGCGCCGCCCGTGGGATGCTCCTAAAGCACTGTTTGGCTGATTCAAAAATTAATTTTTAATTCCAGCGGCGGGGCGATTTTCTGCGACACCAACTAGGGGATGTGGTTCCTCGCCACTGGTTGTCGATGTGGTGTTGAGTCGTCCGTCATACTGACACAATTCGTAAAGTTTTATGCCTATTTGGTACTCGTATTGACTCAAAAGCCGTGCATAAATATACCCAGCTCTACCATCCAAAAAACCACGCTGAATGATGTAGAATAAAACAAACCGCAAAAATGGTTTAAATGGTAGCCGCACCCATAGTTTTTTCAGGAAGCGCTTACGTTGTAGAGCATTCCCGAAGAGATTTGCGCCTATTGTATCGGTATCATCTTTACCAGTGAGAAGATTTCGATAGACATGAGCCTCCCAATTGGAATAACGGTTATGTCGTTCTATCCAGTGATAAAGGTCACGGAAATCCTCGTGTATCATGTCGTTTTTCAGATATCCAGCTTTTCCATCTAAGATAACGTGTTCGTGAACTTCGTTATCACCAGTGTTGGGAACATCCCCAGTCTCAAGGTTTTCGTAGCGACCTTTTTTATGTTTAAATAAACGCAAATTCCAATCGGGATATTTACCGCCGTGGCGAATCCATCTTCCTAAGAAAAAGACTCGGCGGTTGAGATAATAGCCATTGTATTGGGGCTTTTGAATGGCTTGAGCAATTTCATCCCACAGATCGGGGGTAATGCGCTCATCACAATCAACAATTAACACCCATTGGTTACGGAAGGGTAAATTTTCTAAAGACCAATTTTTCTTTTTAGGCCAGCTTCCATTGTAGTAAAATTGTACGACATTTGCACCATAACTTTGAACAATTTCGACGCTTTTGTCAGTACTTTGAGAATCTATAACAAAGACCTCATCAGCGGTTTGAACACTTGCCAGACAAGCAGGCAAATTCGCTTGTTCGTTTTTTGCTGGAATGAGTACGGACACGGGTAATTTGAAAGACATACAAGTCATAAGTTGTTACTCTTTCTTAGATTTGGACAGAAGACCCTGAATGGCGGATTTTAGGTATCCAATTTGACCATACGCATACACAAGTTTATCAAATCGTTCTGCTGGATCGGGAAAATGTTGTAATGTTTTATATAAACCACGTAAAAAACGCTCGCTACCACGCTGCAATTGACCGAAACCAGCTTTGCCAGCAAGTTGTTCGCGGTAACACTCACTAACCCCTTGCCACCAACCCCGGCTAATAAACCAGGAACGTTTGAGGCGTTCTGGGGAGACATTGTGAGCAACTTTGGCGTTGGGAAGATAAGCAACTTGCATTTGGTGTTGAAGGGCAAGTTCGGTCATTTGCAGTTCTTCATTTGATAATAATTTTGTCCCAATTCGACCGAGATGAGTATTAAAACCCCCTACTGTTTCGAGAAAGCTGCGGCGGATAGAGTAGTTCAAGCCTCTGGGGGTTTGTCCTGGGTTATCAATGTAGACAATACTCTCGCCCAAGTCGTATGCTCCCAAATTGGCAGATAATCCTTTTGATAGCCAAGGTGGTGCTTGGGTTCCTTCGGGCCATAATAGAGACACTTTGCCACCAGCAATTGCTAGTTTCGGGTTATCTTGATAAGCTGAGTATAAAATCTGTAACCAGTCAGAGCTAGCTTCTGCATCGTCGTCAAGGTATGCCAAAATTTCTGCACTAGCAACTCTCGCGCCAGTGTTGCGAGCAACAGATAAACCAATGACAGGCTCAAAGATATACTTGAGGCGGGGGTTGTGGCTTCTTTGTTCTACGACTTCAACAGTGCGATCGCTCGATCCATTATCCACAACCACAACTTCAAACTCACCACCAAAATCCTGTGCCAAAAGGCTATCTATAGCAGCGCCTAGATAGGTATCTCGATTGTGAGTACAAATAATCGCAGAGATTAGTGTGTTTGGCATAGACTTTAAGTTTATCTTTTTTGGACTTTGTTGGTTGTTCGTCTTTGGTTGAGAGTTGTTAGCTATTTTACTCACCGCTAACCATTAACGACTAACTAATAACAAAGTCTAACTCTTGCCTGTTGTTGCTCTCATCTATACCAAACATTTCCGACTGACAAACCGAGTTTTTTTAGAAAAGATGAAATTATCTTTAGTTCTTTAGGAAGATTTTTCAGGAGAATTCAAAAAAACAGAACTCAGAATTTTCTCTAGGAATCAATACGAATAAGTTTATTTTCTGTGCTAGCCGACTCATTAATAGGTGTCAAAGAACCAGAAGGGTTTGTGAGTCCTGAGTTCTGTATTCAATCGCAGTAAAATTTCAGTCAAATTTCACTGTGATTGAATGTGACCGTGTAAAATCACAAGAGTTTCTGCTAGTTGGGTAAGACGAGTTTCTAGATATTGCTTTCGTCCCAAGAGTTGGCGTAACTTTTGGTAACGCGCAATTGCGATACTCACGCTAGGAACCTGGTCGGCTGGACATGGACGCGACCACACTTTACCAGAAGCATCCAAACCACACAAACGATACCCAGCACGGGGTGATTGGCAGGAAACATTGGTATTTTCTGCACAAATTTCTTCTACGTAGTCCATAAGACGGTCAACTTCTGCATGGCGCAGTGTTGCAGTTCCTCCTGGTTGGACTTCGCGTTCATGGGACTCTAGCCAGCCATTGACAATGGGTCCTTCTAAATAAAGATCTTGAATTTGCCTAACAATTTTTTGCAGTTCTTTTTGCCAAGAACCAACACTTTCCTGAATATCTTGCAACAAATTCATTGCGAAGGCGGGATTTGCTCCGTTGCGATGGCTAGTAAAGCTAGGAGTTTTGAGCTTAGGTAGGCTTGGTGTTTTGCTAGCGCTGTCTTGGGTTGGAAAAGTTTGCACAGAAGTATTGTAGGTAGCTAAGTTTTGTTCCAAGTGCCGAGAAGGCTCTTCCTCGCAAAACTCAGAATGTGTTTCTGAGTGCTCTGCTTCCCCAATGCTAATCCGAAACGACAGAGACTGCTTTGTTGAAGCATCTGCCTCGACAGATCCAGCAGTGTTGCGAGTCCCCAAGTCGTGTAGAGTTGCCTCTATGCGTTTTATGCCTGCTTTCATACGAATATCAAAGTGTGTTGTGGTTGTAGTGTTCAAGGGTGAAGGCACAAGATCCACTACATTATTTACTGATAGCCTAGTAGAATTGCACCCCTTCTCAATTCAAGATACTAGGTAAACAGCTTTGAGTAAAGTCGTATTAGTGACCGGACCTGCACGCTCTGGTAAAAGTGAATGGGCAGAAATTTTGGCTATGGAATCACAAAAAGTCGTTATCTATGTGGCAACGGCAGTAGAAAACTCAGAAGATAAAGAATGGCAAGAACGTATTCTACAACATAAACAACGCCGTCCTCAAGATTGGGCGACATTAGAAGTGCCATATAAATTGTCTGCAACTCTTGCGAACGCAAAACCAAATATCTGTCTATTGGTAGATTCTTTAGGCACTTGGGTAGCAAATCTTTTGGAACAAGACGAGTTGGTTTGGGAAAACATTGTTCAAGAGTTTTTAGAAACAGTAGAGTTAGTTGCTGCCGATATAATTTTTGTAGCGGAGGAAACAGGTTGGGGTGTTGTGCCAGCGTATCCTATTGGTCGAACGTTTCGCGATCGCCTAGGTCATTTAGTGCGTCAGTTGGGGGGTATCAGCCAAGATGTTTACTTAGTCACTGGGGGTCATGTTCTCAATCTGAGCTTGCTAGGTTCCCCTTTGCCTAAGATCAGAGCCTTTAACTAGCGGTTTCTTGAGGTAGCAACATATGAAATAAACGCCCCTTCCCTATTCCCTATTCCCTGTTCCCTATTCTCTATGTTTCTTGATAAAAATTAAAAAGTAACAAATAGTTAACAACTCAGTAACTCTTCTTAAGAGTTTATTCAAGATTCCTCATATAAAAACTAAAATCTACAGTCTAAAATTCTAGTATGGCATCACAACAAGACGTAAAAAAATACTTAGCTTACTGGTTCCAGCTTGGCAAAAAAGTTGTCATAAACAACGGTGCGGCAACCTTACTGCCGCAAAAAGTCATTGCTGGTGACCGCTACAGCGATGAGTTTGAAGAGTGCTGGCAAAGGATTATTTCTCCTGAGTCAGGCGACTGCTACATAGAAGGTACACAGGAAACTATAGCAGAATTGCTGACACCTGCTTGGGATGTTTCTCCCTGCGGACGTTGCGATATGCCAGTTCCTGTGAAAAACGTGGGTATGCCGCCGTTGGTATGTCCTTGCTTTGATTTAACCACTTGGCCTAATACAGAATTACCAGCGCCGCGTTCTCCAGTCAATAACCAAGAGCAATTGAGGGCAATTCGCGATCGGCTTTTGAGTGTTGTGAAATCAAATCGTGAATAATTGGTTTACTTGGCAATCTAAGTACTGCATTTCATAAATTCGTATCGCAATAAGGGCACGGCAGTGCCCATACGTATCAACTTAACGTTCAAGCCTTTATTCCACGTTGATTTAACCCCACCCCCCTTCGGGTATGCCAGCCTTCGCCTGATGGCTAACACCAGTCGCCAAGTGAGGGAAAGCCGTCATTCGCGCTGGATTCACCGTAAAGCTACGCTATGGCGTTCCGCCACGCTAGTCCCTAAGAGGGACGCTGCGCAAACGCTATCACGTCCCCTCCCCTTAGTAAGGGGAACTCACCGGTCTCCTCTGGGGATTAGGGGCAGGGAGGTTTTGGCGTGAGACAAAACCGGGGTGGGGTTGTACGAAAATAGTGGACAAGCATAAGGGCATGATATGACGTAATTACAAGAGTTTCACCAATGGGCACTGCCTTTGCCCCTACGACTGAGATTACTTTACTCGGTTGAAAATGGCTATATAACGCTACGAACTTTTGCAATGTTGTACTTAGCATAACTCCTAAATCTATCCCAGGGTAAGAGCATCTCAATCAGGCTTGACAGAAGGAATCAGAAGAATCTAAAGTGTTGCGAATGAAAAAACAATTGAGAACCTGAATCATATAATTATTATCCATAGCGGTGCGCTTGATTTTTTGACGGAGACTACGTTTGTAGGATTGCTCGCGATTCACCAAATGAATTACTGACAGAACTTGAAAAAGAATTAGAAAAATTGAACGATGAGCTACGAGGAATATATGAATTTTTGCAACGAGAACCACGAAATCAAGATAGTAGTCTTTATCTAGGAAATGGTATAGAACTCAATTTACAAAACCCTCTTCACGAGCTTCTCTATCAAGTTTACAACCATACCCTAGAGCGAGACTTTCCCTGTTTTAAAACTCTCAAGGTTAAAGTCCGTACCTTTGAGCTTATAGAAGATAGACATTTGAGGATTGAACAAAAGCAAGATGTGTGCCGGTTTTTAGAAGAAGCTTTGTGCAATGTTGGCAAACACGCTACAGGACTAACTCGTTTGGAAGTGATTTGTAAGAACGGCAATGGCTGGTACACTTTGAGCGTTACAGATAATGGTTTTGGTATGAAATCAGATAAAGAAGGTCAAGGAACACGGCACTTTAGATATATCGCTCGACAACTCAAAGGCAAATTTAAGCGATCGCCTCTTTAAGTGAAGCTCTAGCCTCCACTGTAGATGGACAATTAGGAATAGCGGCACTAACTTTAATACAAGACCTCGCTCAATTAGAAGAGTCTTTACAGAATCTGGATTTTTATAATCTTTCCTTGAGCAATTGAGAAAGCTATGCATTCAAAAGTCTTTTACTGATAACTCGGACTATATGACTACAACCAATTTCCTATAAGTATAAAAGGTGCCCAATAGTATGGATGGGAATATTTTTTGCTGCTGGCAATTAATGCCCTTTGCGCTCTCCGCAGAGCCTCTGCCTTACTCACTCCATTCTCATACCATTCTGCATAAAATTTTGTCACCAAAGTTACAGTGGCGGCATCATTAATTGACCAAAGAGAAGCTAAAGCGCTTTTAACGCCAGCGTTAACTGCGCTACCTGCTAAAGCCAAAGGAATACGGTCATCTCCAATAGCAGTGTCACAAGCTGTCAGTGCTAGTAATTCTACTGCCTCAGAACCATGAAGGGTATTGCGAATGAGAGTATATAGATCAGTTATAGTGAGTTTGCCATTATTTCCTGTGATGAGGAAGGTATCTTCGGAAACTGTGCTAAACTCACCGTGAGTGGCAATATGAATAATAGGGTAAACACTTAGGCGAAGTTCTGTCTGCAGACTGGTGTATGTGAAATTCTCATCCAATAATTGCTTGCTACCAGGAATTTGTGCTGCAACTTGATTGATTTCTTGCCTGACGTTAGTGAGAGCCTCATACATTCGACCATCAACTATTGCATCTTTAGTTAACCCCATAGCAAGCATCCGTAGATTTTTACGGTTCACTTTTTTGGCATTTATGAGGGTAGTCGCTGAGGTGGTAGCGATGCTCCGAAGGGAGCCAGCAAAGCTGATCGCATACCTCTGAACCAAGAATTTTTCTCCATCATGCAGCGCCGCCATTAGTACACTACCAAGAATTCCATCATGAATAAATGGTAATCTATACAGACTTGTATCAGGAATTCCAAGAAAACTGTTTGCTATAGCAATCCTAAATCCTGAGCCGCTACGGACACGCTTTGCGTACCCCCCTTCGGGGGCGCTTGCGCTTACGTGAGCAAACTTGATCCCCGACTTCGTAAAAGTTGTCGGGGATGTGGATCTGTAGCTTTCAATTCTCACAAATCAAATAGGATTGCTATAGGATTCAGAACAATTAAGTCAAGAGCAGATTTTGCGTATAATCAATCACAAAAAAGCCAATATTTTCCATGAAAACACTAGATAAGTATACTTCTTTTTAGGAAAGCTTTTTACCACAAGAATTTTGCATTTTCCATGCCACTATAGAGAAGAGAGTGGCAAATGCAGTAAGAGGAAGGCAAAATAAGGCTGTGGAGATAACATTTTTAGGGACGAGTTCCGGTGTACCTACGCGATCGCGCAACGTTTCCAGTGTCGCCCTGAGGTTACCACAACGTGCTCAGATGTGGTTATTCGACTGTGGTGAAGGAACTCAGCATCAAATTTTGCGGAGTGACCTCAGAGTCAGCCAACTCTCCCGAATTTTTATCACCCATATGCACGGCGACCATATTTTTGGCTTAATGGGTCTTCTCGCCAGTTGTGGCTTAGCAGGAAATGTACAACGCGTTGATATTTATGGTCCATCCGGATTAAATGACTACCTACAAGCCGCCTCGCGCTACTCCCACACCCACTTTTCCTATCCGGTCAAAGTTCACGCCGTACGTCCAGGCGTGATTTACGAAGATGATGAATTCATTGTAACCTGTGGTTTTTTGCATCATCGCGTTACCAGTTTTGGTTACCGTGTTTCAGAGAAAGACCGACCAGGACGTTTTGATATAGAAAAAGCCAAAGTGTTGGAAATTCCTCCCGGTCGCATTTACGGTCAACTCAAACGTGGTGAAGTCGTGACCCTTGCTGATGGGCGAGTGATTGATGGTAAGGAACTGTGTGGACCTACAGAAATTGGACGCAAAATTGCCTATTGTACAGACACAGTATATTGTGACGGTGCAGTCGAGTTGGCGCAGGATGCAGATGTGTTAATTCACGAGGCGACATTCGCCCATCAAGATGCAGAGATGGCTTTTCAACGGTTACATTCTACAACCACAATGGCAGCGCAAACCGCTTTAGCTGCTGGGGTAAATCGACTCATTATGACACATTTTAGTCCCCGGTATGCCCCCGGAAATGAAATAGAGTTAAAAGATTTACTTGAAGAAGCTCGTGCAATTTTTCCCAAAACTGATATGGCATATGATTTTATGACTTATGAAGTACCAAGGCGGCGGGATAAAGAATTAAAAAAAGCGGAAGCCATAGCTGAAATCAGTTAACAGTGAACAGTTAACAGTGAAACTGATAACTGTTTAATACAGCCAACATCTCTACATCTAGAGCCTTTAAGAAACTTGATATCAAGGAATATCTTTATTTTCCAGTCATTTGCGCCCATCTTCACAAAACATTTAATTTTTCTGCTCGAAGAAGTCAAAAATTTTTCGGTGTTTGATTTCTCTAGAAGTAGATGAAAACACATATCTAGAAACTGAAAAAAGTAAAGAACAACATTTTTAGCTGCTGACTAATCAACATACTGTACACAATTGTTCTATTTACCAAACTGGTAATAATACAAACAAAGCAAAAAAGTTGCTTGTTATGATTGAACTACTGGTTTGATTATCAAATCCTAAATCTTCCAATTTTCGCTTTACTTAGCTTCTGATTATAAGCATTTAGAGTTGTTAGCACAATATAAGTATATAGATTACCAGTCTCTATTTAAGTCTTTTTTCATACTAATTTTTTTTAAAACTCAAAAAAAGTTCACTTTTTTAATAGAAACATAGTGCGAATTATCACAAAAGTAGCAAAAGTGAACTGATTGTATAAACAGCTTCTTCAAAAATCACAATCTAAACAACTTGGAATAGTAACAATATGGTAAAGATAGCCAGAAAGAGTTGACTATTTCAATGTTCTTCACTTAGGTTGAAATGAAAATCAAAATGAAGATATTTCAGCAGAGGTGACATCTTGTACCTGAATTCAAAATTACGTTGAAAGAGCGTCGGGACAGGAGATCTTCCGAATTCATAACTCCGAATTCTTCTTTTTTGACTGTACTTGTTTGAAATGTAAAATTTTTTTCTTACAATCTTGTAGAAAAAGTGATTGGATATAATTAAGAGGACTTTGATTGTGGCTGACATGAGTCTGGAGCAGAGAAAAATAATTATTACTTCCCCACAAAGCAAAGTTAAGCGCAGAAAACTCTCTACAATTCTGCTTCGCCGACGCTTGCAAATCTTAGGTGTTTCTGGCGTAGTCATCTCGGTTGCGAGCGTTCTGGCTTTAAGTGCGAAACCGACATATCAAAGTACTATACAAATATTGGTAAATTCCAAGCTGAATGAAGGGGTACGCTCAAGTCATACTCAACAGGGAGCAGAAAGCAATTTTACTGACCCTCATCTTGACATTATTAACGACACGACTCAGCAAAAGTTTATGCTGAATTCTAACCTGATTCAAAAAGCAGTTAATTTGCTTCGTTCTGAATATCCAAATTTGACAGTTGAACATATCAAAGGCAAGAAAGGTCAACAAGCACCTTTAGTAATTACTCCATTAGAGCAACAGACAGCGGACAATAAAGTCATGAATCAAGTCTTTGAAGTTTCCTTCAAAGACAACGACCCAGTCAGAGCAGAAAAGGTTCTGAAGTCTCTACAAAAAGTCTATCAGGAAGAGAACATAGAACAACGAAAACAGAGTGTTTCCAAAGGGCTTACTTTTATCAAAAAAAGACTGTCCGAAGTCAAAAACAAAATGATTCAAGCTGATAAAAATTTAGAACAGTTTCGCAAAAAAAATCATTTACTCGACCCGCAGGTACAAGGCAAAATTCTTCTGGAATCTCTTGCTGACGTTACAAAACAGCTAAGAACCACCCGTGCACAGCTTAAAGACTTACAAGCTCGTCACGACAACTTAAAACAACAATTGTCGTCTTTATCTCAAAATACTATTGTCTCCTTTCGTCTGAGTCAGTCAACTCGTTATCAAACACTACTCAATGAAATTCAAAAGACTGATCTCGCTTTAACTCAACAGCGGTTACGTTATACAGATAACTATCCAGAAGTCCAAAAACTGATACAGCAACGACGAACTCAAGCCGCGCTGCTACAAGAAGAGATTAGACGAACGCTGGGAGACAAAGATGTCCAAGCAATATCAGATACTTTATTTAAAAAAAAGCCGTTGGATACAGAAATATCGTCTGGTACCGAAAAACCAGAACAGACTACAAGGGAAGTACCACAAGCTGACTTGAAGCTGGTGCAAGACTTAATTCAAATGCAGACAGCAATCTTAGGACTGCGTGCTAATGAAAAAAGTCTTGCTGACTCACAAGCGCAAATTCGTGCTGAACTAACCAAATACCCAAGTTTAATCACAGAGTACAACCGTCTGCTACCAGAAGTAGAAACGAATCGCAAAACACTTGAGCAACTTATAGCAGCACAACAATCTCTAGGATTGATGATCGCTCAAGGTGGGTTGAATTTCCAAGTCTTGCAACAACCCCAAGTAGAAAACTATCTAGATAGCAACAAGCTATTTATATTACTTGGAGGAGTGCTGTTAGCACCGATTTTAGGTATTGGTACAGCCCTGATGTCAGAATGCAACGATGCTATCTCTTCTCCAGAAGAGTTACAGAGGTTGACAAACCTTCGTTTATTAGGGACAGTCCCAGAACTATCACAACTTAGTACAAAAAAGAGATCGTTTCGCCGGTCCTTGCGACGAGTCATGGCTCATTTCTCATCACAAACTATATCTGACGAAAAGCACTTCAACGTCTACGGCTTGTTACCTTCCCACGAAACGCTCGATATGGCGTACCAAAACATTCAAATATCAAAGTCTTTTGTTCACCACAAGTCTGTGATGGTTACTTCAGCAATGTCTGGAGAAGGGAAGTCAACTTTGTCGCTGGGACTTGCAGTCAGTGCTGCCCGTATGCATCAACGGGTTTTATTAATTGATGCCAACCTGCGACAGCCAAATCTGCACAAAATTTTGGGATTAACCAATGATTGGGGTTTATCTTTGTTGTTAGTCGAGGAAAGAAATTCCTCAGTTAAAGAATATATCCAGCCTATTCATCCTTCCATTGATGTTTTGACTGCTGGACCGACTCCTGAGGATACAGTAAAGTTATTAAGTTCTGCACGGATGAAAGAATTGCTTCAATTTTTCGAGCAAACTTATGACGTAGTCCTCATAGATACTTCTCCTATTCTCGGCACAGTTGACGCTACAATCTTGGCATCTCTTTGCAATGGGATTGTCATGGTAGGGCGGATGGAACAAGTAATCTGCAAAAAACTCATTCAAGCTACAGAAATTTTGAGTAACTTGAATCTGATTGGGATTATTGCTAATGAAACGAAATGTTCCTCATAAGCTCCAGCCCATATCTGAAAATTTTTATTGTATAAATACCACTATGATCGCAAAAGCTGAAAGTCTTTGTCCTTTACAGTTATCCATTCAGATGACCAAACTCATTGAATACGAACAAGCCAGTGACGAAGTGCGTGTCGTCTATGACGACATCCGCGCCACTCGTAAGACTGATTACATCAACAATTTTTGGAAAGCGATCGCCAACCATCCCCCCACTCTACGGCGAACCTGGGAGACAGTCAAAGAAGTGATGACTAGTCCCGGCGAACTCGATCCGTTGATGCGCGAACTGATTTACATTGCTGTGAGTGTGACGAATAATTGTGAGTACTGCATCGCCTCGCACACAGCAGGGGCGTATGCAAAAGGCATGACGGATGTCATGTTCGGCGAACTTATGGGGATTATTGCGACAGCAAATACAACCAATCGCCTTGCAAATGGTTACCAAATACCAGTGGATGAGCAATTCAAGACGTAGGGCTTATCTTCACTCTCATGCTATCTCTTGACAGCAATGATTCTTTCAATCGCTGAGAATCATTGTTATAAATAACAACAAAATGATCAGTCTTCAGTAAAAGGGAAAAGGCTAAAAGTCAAAAGATTTATATTTCCTTTTTTCTTTTTCCTTTTCCTTACTTTACACCTGATGCTTACTTAATATTAGCTCTAGCATCCCTGACTGCAGCAACAAAAAATAATCCTGTCAGTGGAATACTTATTGCCAGGATAATTGCAGTTATCTCAGTACCCAAGTCTGGTTGTCCAGAACTGAGTTCAAACATTGAACCGACTGCGGCTATAGCGGTAATACAAGAACCAGCGAGAAATAAACCGCTTTTTGGAGTCATTATATTCACTAGCGAACCACCCTATCTATTGGTTTTACAGCCTGATGTGAAAACCCATGCTTAGATAGCTCTTGCGTCAAAGCTAAAGAGTTTTCTACACGATCTACAAATACCACGCCGTTGAGGTGATCCATCTCATGCTGAATGCATCGTCCAAGTAAATCTCCAGCTTTTAATGTCCGGGGACGTCCATGTTCATCTTTATAAGAAATTTCTATAACTTGGGGACGCTTCACATCCATGTAAACCCCTGGAATACTCAAACATCCTTCTTGCGCCATACAAATTTCACGGCTAGCCTTTGTGATAGTGGGGTTAATTAAAACCAATGGTGGGTTAGCTGGGTTATCTGGTTCGCAGTCGATGACAATGAGTTGTTTGTTCACTCCCACTTGAGGCGCAGCCAAACCAATGCCATCTTTGCTGTACATAGTTTGTAGCATTTCGCGTATAACTTGACGAATTTCCTCATCAACTTTAGATATGCGCTTAGTTGCTTGACGGAGAACGCGATCGCCCAAGTAATGAAGTTCTAATGGCGGATTTTGTAACTTTTTCTTTTCAACAGCGATTTCTATAGGCATGGTCTTGTAACTCAGTTGTTGACTTAGGTTTTAATATATTTTGAGTTCTTTAATCTTAACAATTTAGTTCCCTAGCTGAATTGGGTAAAACACACCATTAAGGGATGTAATGCCCATATCTGCTCTCAAGTTTCTTTTAGTATAAGCTGGGCGATACGCATGCAGGCGTCTGCTTTCCCTTGCAATCGCACGCTCGGGGTGTCTCCCACCGGTACAAAAACTATTTACTCGTATATAAAGACATACATCAGGGTGTATGAGTCCAATCCATTGAGTGACTTTCACTTATGTCAAGTAACAAATTATTTGTTACCTGACAGCGATATATTATATAAGATAAGTCAATCAACAAAAGTTAACAAAAGTGGAACGCCCAATCAAGAAATCTGAGCGTCAGTCTTCTGAAGGCACTGACACCGAGTCAGAAAATTTGGATTCTATGCCGACTGCCCAACCCAGTCGCAAAAACTCAAAACGGAGTGATGACCGCTCTGAGGGTAGGGGCAAAAAAGCATCCTTTGGGGATGAATCCAGGCAACCGGTTAATCCGGCTCTGGCGCGTGGTCCCAAACCCGTTAAGCCGAAAGCTAATATCAAAACTGAGCCGGATACCGAATTAGAACCTATTTCTGAGGAGTCTCAAGATTAAAAAGTAGAATTATTAGGATAGTTCAAATAATGGCAGTTGAATAGCTTGGGATGTTTGGACATTATCAAGATTTGATAGTGAAATGCCTAGTAGCCGAATAGTGCGATCGCTTAGTTAAATTGCTTCAAATAGTTCCTTTGCGACATAAGCGATAAGCCAGAGGCTTGACGCTACGCGTATCGCACTCAACTGCCGAACTTGGGACAAGTAGTCGCACGCTACTGAGAGGGTTGTTAGGTTTGATGTTTATTTTTTGGTCGAGTAACTTAATAATGCTTTTCACACTACCTTGGCAAAAAATCTTGTTGAGATAGATAGAACTTCCTGACCATCGCTTCAAGTTGGTGGTTATTCACCGCCAGAATCATGAATAATAAGAAAATGTACTTTTTCTAAGGTATAATGTCTGATTCATAACTAAAAAATTATAATTATGCGATCGCAATGGGAATCTTTGCTGAAAAACCTAGGTGAATGGCAAGGTTCATTTACCCGTATCTCGCCTCAAGGTGAAATTCTAGAAGATGTTCCCAGCGTAGTTTCTTTGCAAGGGTTAAACAACAACCAAACAATCCGCCAAACAATCCGCTTGGCGGAAAATGAAAAGGCTTTTGAATAC
>NZ_QMEB01000054.1:26325-26967 GCF_012912135.1 Brasilonema bromeliae SPC951
CTTTAGGACGTAGCGTGCTGTTTTTTGAAAATGGGGCGTTTTCTCAAGGTTCAACACAACTTGGTCCATTTTCCGAATTTGGGGCAGAACTGGGTTTAATTTGGGAAAATCGCCGCTTACGTTTGGTTCAGTTATTTGACAAAAACCTTCAACTAGACAAACTCACCCTTATTAGAGAACATCTGGCTGGAACTCAACCAGTACAACGTCCACCTTTAAAAGTAGATGACCTTTTGGGAGAATGGCAGGGTGAAGCAGTGACAATATATCCAGATTGGCGTTCTCCCCAAAGTTACTCCACCAAAATGCAACTACAACTTGATGGTGCTGGGCGATTAACGCAAAGCTTAACTTTTGGCGAACGCACAATCACTTCAACAGCGACTGTCAAAGACTCTATCATCCACTTCAACCAAGATCCGCACCATCAAATACAAGTCCTACTTCTACCTGATGGTGCTTCTGCAACCTCTCCACTCAAGCTGCAATTACGTCAACCACTTTTTCTTGAAGTCGGTTGGCTTATCCAACCAGACTTACGCCAACGGATGATTCGCAGCTACGACGACAAAGGCGAATGGGTTACTCTGACTTTGGTAACAGAACGTCGAGTCAACAACTAGGGGTATAGGGGTATAGGGG
>NZ_QMEB01000055.1:0-5462 GCF_012912135.1 Brasilonema bromeliae SPC951
AGGCATGTGGCGTCCCTGGGCTAAAGCCACAGGGTTTTCATCTCACCCACTATAATATCAAGTTTGGGTGATGACTTTTGAGAGTCTCCTGGCTTTTTATAGGAATTTTTCTGTCACTCATTGCCACAAAAACTCAGGATATTCTGTAATCTACGTCATACCAAGTTGCGTTTTGTTGTAGTAGTTTGTGATTAGGGAAGATTGCTGAATTTCTGATACCATTTCATGAAATTGCTGATACAAATCTTTTCTCCTCTGCTCCTGAAGCTCCTCTGCTCCTCTGCGGTCTAATTGTATCAAGCTTAAAGTGAAACGGTATGAGTCCTTACGGACACGCGATCGTCGCAACGCGACACGCTCTTGCAACGCGTATGGAACAGCGGTACGCTTTGCGATTACGGGATACCACTAGCTTATACCTGTGGCACGCTTTGCGCATACGCAATTGACTTGTGCTATCCGGGAATTGGGACTTGGTATTAGCTGCAAGTTTTCAAGCAGATATAGCTTAGATTAAACTAAAACAAGCATATTCAGTGGTTTTTGGTTTAGACAACACAGAGATTCCTTTTCTGGTTTTGTTACTACAAAATCAGAAAAAATCCTTGCCATCACCTAAAAAAATTAGTCTTCGCTGTCATGATGATGTTCAGATACTTTGAAGTAGAGGTATTTCACCTTAAGATGAAGCCTTTGTGATTAGATTTAGAATGGTTCACGATTCACAAAAAGTCATCTACATCGAATAATATATATTTTTACAAACTGACTTGACTTGTGATCCTAAAATTGATTTCATCGTCATTGAAACTTTTTTATTGAGTCTTATCTTATAGGAGTAATTCTCATTAAGCCCAAACAAGCAAATTTTTCATGATAATTATTCTATAGGTTTTTTCGGAACGTTATTTAATAGGAACATGGAGCAAGCTTATTGTTTTTATTTTTATTTCTTTTTTTCTTGTAAAACATTGATATAAAATTTAAATAAATGTACTTATACTATCGATTGAGATTGATTCCATCTCAACTAGTAACTGTAACAGTGGTACTGACTTTGTTATTATTTTTACCTCAAACTTGGATCACTTGGGAAGCATACTACAACTTCAACAACATTATAAAAAATGAATTTCAACTACAAATAATTAGTGATAAAATTATCTATATTGATGAAGTTTTAACAATGTCAGCAAGCATGAATGCTGCTACAAATAATCCAGATTGGGAACAACGCTATCATGAATTTGAACCTCAACTAGATGTTGCAATTAAAGAATTTATTAACCTGGTTCCAAAAACATGTAAAAAGGAAGATATCAAAAAAGTTTACGCAATCAATCAGCGCTTGGTAGCAATAGAATATCAATCTTTTGATTTAGTCAGAAAAGGTCAAAAAGAAGCAGCACAAAGACTCTTTTCTAGTCCTGAATATAAAACTCAGAAACGCTTCTACGCCGATAGTGTAGCGAAAAGAAATCGTACTATCTCGCTTCAGTTGCGTCAAAAAGTTGCTGAATACCGCAACAAACTATTTTGGTCAATTTTTGCATCAATTTTAAGTTTAGTCATGCTCATTCCAGCATGGCTTTTGGTGTTGCGCTTGTTACAAGAATACTTAAAAAGTCGAAAACTTGCCCAAGCAGCCTTAGAAAAAACTAATCAAGAATTGGAAATTCGAGTTGCGACAAGGACAAAGGAATTAAGACGGAAAAATATCCAACTACAACAAACACTACAAAAACTGCAACAAACTCAAGTACAACTGATTCAAACTGAAAAAATGTCTGGTTTGGGTCAGATGATGGCTGGTATTGCCCATGAAATTAACAATCCCATCACTTTTGTTGCTGGCAATCTTGTTTACGCTGAGGAATACACCCAAAACTTACTAAGAGTGGTGGAACTCTATCAGCAGGGCTACCCCAATCTTTCACAAGTCGTTCAAGCTGAAATCGATTCTATGGATTTGGATTACTTGAAACAAGATTTCACTCAACTCCTCAAATCTATGAAAATGGGAACAGAAAGGATTCAGGAAATCGTTAAATCTCTTCAGACATTTTCTCGCTTAGATGAGGCTGCTATAAAGACAGTTGATATTCATGAAGGTATTGATAGTACATTAATGATTTTGCAGCACCGCCTGAAGGCAACTGATAAACATCCAGAAATCTCTGTGATTAAAGAGTATGGTTTGTTGCCGTTAATCGAGTGCAACCCTGGTTTACTGAATCAGGTATTTATGAATATCCTTGCCAATGCAATTGAAGCTTTGGATGAGTACAACTCACAGGACACATCTGATGAAGTCAAAGCTAACCCCAGTTATATTCGCATTCGCACTGAGGTGATTTCAAAAAACTGGATCGCAATCCGAATCATGGACAATGGCCCTGGTATTCCAGAAAAAATTTGTTCAAAGCTATTTGACCCTTTCTTTACTACAAAACCTGTGGGTAAAGGTACAGGACTTGGGCTGTCTATCAGTTACCAGATTGTAGTAGACAAGCATGGTGGGAAGTTATATTGTCATTCAGTACCTGGACAAGGTGCAGAATTTTTTATTGAAATTCCAATTAGTCGTCTATGTGCGAATGGCAATAAGGGACTTGCAATTAAAAAAATGTCCAATTTGTAGTGATGCACAAAACAATGGTGGGCTACGGCGCACTTTACTCATCATGTAACATCTCAACTATTGTGCGCCTAACCCACCCTACCTGATGGATAATTTATTTTTTGGTAGTCCCTAAAGCAGTGAACTACTTATACTCCGTTCTACAACACTTGGACAAACCTAGACAAAGTTGAACCTTGTTAGACAGTGCCCGGATTGTTTCCTGCTTCAACCTGGCAGTGTCGGCACTAACCAGTCCACAGGCTTAAATTCGGATAGAACTTATCCTATGTTTCGCTCTTGTTTCGCGTTAGAGGAATAATAGCACATTTGAATGTTGGACAAAAATGTTAATTAATGTCTAGCTTTGTCCAACAATTTAGTTACAGTTTCTAGCCCCTGATGGGTGAGTTAGTCGCTTCCCTTCATGTCCTTATCGCTGTATCAGCTATCGCCTAGCACCCAACTGACTAAGGTACGAACGCCAAAGCCAGTCGCACCGGAACCGTTGTAACCATTTTCTTTTTCTGCCCAAACAGGACCCGCAACATCTAGGTGCGCCCAAGGAGTTTCTTTGACAAACTGCTTGAGGAACAATGCAGCGGTGATTGAACCACCAGAACGCGGTCCTGTATTCTTCATGTCCGCGATGCCAGACTTGAGTCCTTCAAAGTATTTTTCTTCCATTGGAAGTCGCCAAATCTTTTCCCCAGAAATTTGGGAAGCTTTCTCTAACTCTCCAGCTAAAGCATCATCAGGAGAGAACAAACCTGCAATATCCTCTCCCAAAGCAACCACACAAGCACCCGTGAGAGTAGCTAAATCAATGATTGCATCAACTCCTAGCTTCTCAGCAAATACCAAGGCATCTGCCAAGGTCAAACGTCCTTCTGCATCGGTGTTATTTACTTCTATGGTTTTGCCATTAGATGCAGTCAGAATGTCGCCTGGATGCATTGCACGACCGCTGATCATATTTTCTGTGACAGCGGAGATGAAGTGAACTTCAACATCTGGTTTAAGTTGACCAATCGCTTTGGCTGCACCTAAAGTAGCCGCAGCACCACCCATGTCAATTTTCATGGTTTCAATGCCACTACCAGCTCCTTTGATGTTAAGTCCACCAGAGTCGAAAGTTAAACCTTTACCGATAATTGCTAGCTTGCGTTTGGGCGTTCCTTCTGGTTTGTAAGTCAGGTGAATAAACTTCGGTGGTAGATCAGAAGCTTTTGCAACTCCCAAAAACGCTCCCATGCCCAACTTTTCACAGTCTTCCTGTTCCAAGATTTCTATTTGTAAACCGTGTTCGGAAGCAATGGCGGCGGCGGTGTCTGCCATAGTAATTGGTGTCACAGAGTTGGCTGGGGCTGCGACCAACTGGCGTGCTAAAAATACACCAGAGGCAATTTGATTGGCGCGGCTAATTGCTGCTTCCTGTCCATCCAGTCCTAGCAAATCGACTTTTTCAACTTGTGGTCCTTTATCCTCTGGTTCAGATTTAAAGCGATTATCCTGGTATAGTGCTAATTGAACTCCTTCAGCGAGTGCTTGTGCTGTTTGTGTTGGGTCGTTGTTCCAAATCGGTAAGCTGATTCCTAGAGTTTTGCACTTCTGCTTTTTAGCTAACCGGGCAACGCTGGCTGCGCTTCGCCGCAAGGTTTCTAGTTTGAAAGCCTCGGGTTTGCCTAAACCTACGAGTATAATTTTACGAACTGGGCTACCAGTACCTACTCGTGTGACAATGCTGGTGTTTTGCTTACCCTTAAATTCCTCTTCCGCTATCAGTTCTTTTATACTACCAGCCAACTTTTCATCTAAAGTTGCCAGTTCGCCAGTTAACTCTACAGCATCTTCAAATAATCCAATTGCTAAACCGTCCCCCGTCCACTCTAGAAGGGGGGTATTAGTGGTAATAATTTCCATACTCTTGTCTTCTGTGTAAAACTTCTTGTACCAGTATTGCGCAAAATATGCGCTTTATGCTTCAAAAGAGCGTATCAGAGTTGGTGATTAAATCAGTGAACGCTTAACAGGGAACAGTGAACAGTGAACAGTAAACAGTGAACAGTAAACAGTAAACAAGGGGTGGACGAGTCCGTTTCCTACCTGATAACTGGTAACTGATAACTGATAACTGTTAACTGATGACTGATAACTGATGTAGATCCCATATCATATTTTGGGCGATTTTGTTGCCGAAGTAACAATTTCTTATAATAGAGCATCTAAGATTGAAGGTAAAGCTTCAATTTTTACGATGCTCTTTTGGAATACTGATATGAGTAAATTCAGGGGAATTGAAATCCGTAGGGTGGAATCCAGTAAGGGAGGAATGGTAGAGTTCTTTACAGCTCAAGCCAGTCATGAAACTATGTTGGTACAAATTCCACCCAACACAATAGATGATTTATTTGTTCACAAAACACATACAGACCAATTGCTAGTCGTAAAAGGACAGTTTGTCCTTGTGACATTGCTGGATAAACAATACCAGTATCTTCCTTTTAGTGAAGACCATTCTGTAGTCGTGACAATTCCGCCGGGAGTTTTGCACGGGGCGATTAATTTAAGTTCAGAACCGTGTGTTTTGGTGAATGCAGTGCTGCGTCACAAACCACCTCAAGCGCGGGATTACATACCCCATAAACGACCATTTCCCTATGATTTAGAAGCAGCCCAAGCGGCGTTGAAGAATTTGGAAATCGCAAATCAAGTCAAGAATTATGGGGCGACTCCAGTATAGGTTGTTTGGGTTAAGTTGCATTGAGGGTGGGTTAAATAGCTCACCTTAATTTTTTTGTTTTTCTAAATTTTATACTAACTTTGGGATAATAAATTTTAA
>NZ_QMEB01000055.1:5472-26867 GCF_012912135.1 Brasilonema bromeliae SPC951
CCGCCAAGACGCCAAGGACGCAAAGGTAAGAAAGAAAGAAAGAAAGAAAAGAGCTAATTTTGAGGAGTTGGTAAGTCGCGTAGGAAGTAAAAGCGATCGCGTCTCCAATCTTCTCCTTTTATTCGTCCGACATAACCTGTTAATGGTGAGGAAAGTTCAACAAGAATTTCGTAGATTTCTTCTATTTTTAGTGGCTGTGGTGGATTTGAGTAACCGTAGGCTCCAAACAGAGTTGCAACCTCAACGTTTTTATCACCTGTATTATCTTGATGTTTTTTTACAAGCTGCACTAAATGCGATCGCAATTGAATTGCTTTGTAAACTTGCTGAATATATTTATCAACTTCATTATCAGAATAGCCTGGTTTTAGATACTCTTTCAGCTTCAATAAGTCTACAGAACCACGATAGTTATGTTGAAGTTTTACCAAATTCTGTAGTGTTTGTGGGTTAATGATTGACATACCTTGTATTGTGGCTGCATTCTTAAGTTGAGTTGTTGGTTCTCCAGGACCAATTATTAATTTAGCTGCTTGGTGAAATAATTCTTGACTTTGTAGGCGTAGGGTTCCGAGATTGAGTAATTGTACTGCGGTGGGGTTTGGAATTTTTTTACCTGCTTTACATTCCGCAACTAGGGGATAGGGTTTTGAACAAAATACATCTACACCACCAGCACCACCTTTGTGGAAATAATCAACTGTAAATCCTAAGAACTCTAGGCTTTTACGAACTATGTTTTCAAAGTCAGTTCCAGCTTGGTAGTTGCTTTTGCCTTTATCTTGTTCTATGCTGCGATCGCCTAATGCTGCAATGTCGTTTATCCAAGCTAAATCTGGATCGCTTTGCTGGATTAGTTCCTCAGTCGTCCAACCTAAAAATGCTTTGATATCTTGATCTAATTGTTTAGCGGCTGGGTTGGTGATGGTAAGGAACGCAATAGCACTTTGCAAGTTTTCTAATTCTGGATGTGGTGGCGGTTGACGTGTTTCTAGTTGGTGTTTGCGGATGGTAAAGAGGCGATCGTTCAACACGGGGTTTGCTTGAGAAACTGTCACACCTTCTGGTAAAGCAACGAATTGACTGTTTTTCTTGACAGGAACTTCAATTGCTTTAGGCAGGTAATAAACGCGCAGGTAAGCGAGAAAGATGTTTTGCCGTTGCGTGAGTATTTCTTGTAAAGCTTCTTGTGTCCAAATTGTTAGCGACGATAAAGCAGCTAGTGATTCAGCACTATTGATAATTTGGCATAATTCGCACCTTGCCGAAGCTTTAATAGAGACGGTTTCAGTACCAAATTGACTAAAAGCTGTTTGAGCAATAGGTAAGAAACTAGAGTGATAGTACCGCTCAACTGGCAGCACGTTCATTAATCCATCTGTTGGACAAAGTGCAAATTCTCGCCCTTGAGCAATAAATTTATTAGATATAGCTGCAATGATTCGACCTTGCAACAGTGCCTCAATGTCTGATGCAGGCAAGCATAAAGCGATACTAATCACAACAGAATGACTCATTCTTTATTAAAAAATGTCTATGCTTACTTCTTCTATATTGCTGACTACTGGTGTATTTACCACGCCCTGATTACTTTCTTCATCAACAGCATCTTCAGGTACTTCTCCAGATGGATCGCTGAGAATTTCACGGATAAGGTAATTATCTATTGCTATCCGCTTCGAGCGAATAAAATCCAAAATCTGCTGTTCGCTTAACTCATAATCTTCACGACCTTTCATAACGAAATGCAGTGCTAAAAGTGGCTTAATGTCCTCTGATTTTAACAATACCCATTCACCTCCTAAGTTTTTTGACAAAAGTTCGCTCAAACACTGTTGTGCTTGAGCAGCACCTTTATTAATTTGCTTAGAGCGAACTAAACAGCCGCGAGTTAAATCAAACTTTTTATAGTCGATTAAGCGCTTTAATGTAGCTCCAACTATCCTACCTCCAGAATCTTGAAGGACAGCTACACCAATTTTCACAGCTTTACCATTTTCCTTGCCAATAACTTTAAAGTCTATGAAACCTTTGTCTACAGCTCTTGCTTTAACATCTTTTATTTCTTCAATTTGTACTTTTTCTATAGTTTCTCCAATCACAGCAGAGAAGCCTAACCGTAGTGCTTGAGCAAGGCTTGCTTTATCCTCCATATAATCTTGTATGGTAGTTTCTAAAGCTGCTAGTTGTTGATTGTAAACAGGCTCTACTGGGTCTTTTCGCTTGACTGTTTCTATATTTCCATCATCCTCAAGAGGTTTAAAGTTCTCTGCACACCATTGCAAAACTTTTCTGACAATTGGTCTTTCCTTACCCAATGCTCTCAATTTATCTTCATCAAAGGGATAAACTCGATGAGGAGGAGTTAATCCCTTCTCTTGATAAAAGTCTTCAAGCCATCCAGACACCAATGCAACAACCTCATCAGAATTAAGATGTTTTAAATCAATCACTTTTTGACCAATTCTGTCTACGACTGATGCAGCGTTTGGTAATCTTTTAACTTCATCTCTCCAAGAATCTGGAAAAATACATGTTAGCAAAACACCTCGTTTTATTTTGTCATATAAATCTTTAGCGAAGATAGCAGTAACTTGTTGTGCAGTGTATCCCAATTCATTACAGGTATTGTTCTCCATCTCATCAAAACAAACCACTATTGGTTTGTAATCACTAATCAAATCGAGAATTTGCCGCACCGTGTTAAAGGATTCAGCTTCTTTATCCTTTGCACTGATATTAGCTAACCCCATTGCATCAGCTTTTGACTGTGGTAAGTGATGACCAGATAGCCATCGAATGGCAAATACTTCATAAGCTGGATCAGGAGATAGTGTCCATAAAATTGCAGTCAGAATATCGGGATTTTCAATATCAGGCTTTATACCAAGTACTGTATCTCGGAAAACTTCAATAATCTTGGGATTTTTAGCTAAGTTTCCTCGAAATTGATTGACTAACTGCTGAGGGGCATAGTTCTTTTTGTAAGCCTCATTGACTAAAGCTGTTGCTAACTCCTGCCATTGACTCACACCTTGACTACCTATTTGTTTAAGGCTGTTTGCCAGAGTGCTTAAAAATTCTGTTGTAATACGGTTTAAGTCATTGCACTGACTCATGTAAACGAATAAAGCACTACCGTCAATCTGTAATCTATGTCGAATTCGGCTGATGACATGACTTTTACCTAATCCTCTTTCTGCCGTAATGGTGATACCCACAACTTGCCGTTGTTTATTACGAACTTTTTCTATTGCCTCATATACAGCATCGGAAGCATGGGCATTTAACGATGGAACATCAGGAAAACCTTGTCCCCAAACATTATGTGTTGTAACTACAAAGCGTCCCTCAAATGGATTGTGGTTTTTGATGGCATTATTAATTAAGTCGTTGGCGTTGGACATGGATGTATTTGCAATAGTGGTGTAGTAGGAGTTAGCGCGGGAAATAGCAAAAATTACCAACAATCGATGGATTAAGTTAAACGCTTGGCATAGCAACGTAGTCCACTGACTTCAGTAGTAATGGAGTCTTCAAGTTTGGCTGGATCATTATCTGGTAAGCTACCGCCTTGCAGTTGCAGAATGTCATTAGCTTGTATTTCCAGCATCCACTCGTTGAAATGTTCACGACTGACACGCTCACCTATTTCTCTTCTGATCCTGTAAATTGGTACCAAATCATCTAAGTTATAGTCGCGGTTAAGCTGGTCATAGACTTCCAACGTCACTTGCTTAAACTCGTCATAGGATTTAATCCCACTCTTCACCCCATTAGTTGATGCAGTTGCAGCTACCGCACCATTCATTTGACTTATCCACTTCAGCAGTGCATTAGCCACCCAAGTTCCGACAATATTTCCTTCAAACCTAAACTCTGGACTTTTCAAACCCTCACTCAGTACTTCTAAACCCAGAGGAGATATTGATATTAAATAGACGCTTTTTTTGGTTTTAGAGATGGCGATCGCCCCCTTTTTCTCCAATTCCTTAAAGATGCCCTCATAATCTGCTACCTTCTTGTCCTTAGTAACAATTCGCTTACTGAGTTCACCTTTCTTCACTTCCTGCTTTGTTCCTCCCAAATCCCACAAAGCCAGAAGAAGACGAGTTTTCGCGCTTATTTCGATTTTTGAAAAACTTTTTGACGTCATATTTCTTTATTCTATTTGACAAAACTAGTATAATTGTGATTCACAGTCATATTAAAATCAAGCAACTACAATAAACTGAAAACTCCTGTAGTCTCGAAAAATTACGTAAAAATACGGGAAATTTTCATGTGAGTCTTGTGAAGATGACTTGACTGATATCTCCCACTGTTCTTTAAGCATCAAAAGAACGCAAATTTTCCTAAAATAGAAATTTTTCTGGAAAAACTAAGTTTTACCACCTTCTCAGTCAACATATATTTTGGTAATCTACATTTCATCCAAAATAAGCTTCGTTAACGGCTTTACTCGTAAACCAGAGTATAAGTCTGGCATTGCCTGCGCCAGAAAAATCTGGAATTTTACGGTGTAGCCCTCCCGCAGCGCGCGCTGCCTCACATGCACTTTCACATTAAAATGGACTAGAAGCCTTGCTCAGTAAGTATTTAGTCTGATGCGCGAAGACTTTAGTTATTAGCGATAGGTTTTTAACCTATGGCGGTTGTTGGCAGGAGTGCAAAATATGAGTTCAAGCAATTCGGTGACTTTGTCCTTTGTTAACGTTCCATCACAAAATACTTGTTAAGGGAAAGTTAACTTTTCTTAGTTTGGTAGCTTAACTGTAACCCAATACGGTTGCTGTTAAAAATTGATCCTCCCTAGCCCTCCTTAAAAAGGAGGGAACTAAGCCCCCCTTGGGAAGGGGAGCCACTGCGTTGGGGAGCCAGTACTTGATGAGGGTCTCCCTCACTTGGTATCTGGTGAGACCAGCGCGAATGACGGCGCTGGCTCACTGATAACTGATCACTGATAACTGTTTTAACCGTTTCCAATCTCACACAACTTTATTATTCGTTGTTGAATGTATGAAGTCTTATCTAGCCGCCGCGATTCAAATGACCAGTGTGTCCAATTTACAAAAAAACTTGGCACAGGCAGAGGAATTTATCGATTTAGCCGTGCGTCAAGGTGCTGAATTAATTGGTTTGCCAGAAAACTTTGCCTTTATGGGTGAGGAAAATGAAAAAATGGCTCAAGCTGGTGCGATCGCCCAAGAAACAGAAAAGTTTCTCAAAACAATGGCGCAGCGTTTTCAAGTCACCATTTTGGGCGGCGGCTTTCCTGTTCCTGTAGATGAAACCAGTACTAGAGTCTACAACACTGCCTTACTTATTGACCCTAATGGTCAAGAACTTGCACGTTACCAAAAGGTACACCTGTTTGATGTCAACGTCCCAGATGGCAACACTTATCGAGAATCCACAACAGTTATGGCAGGTAAGGAATTACCGGCTGTCCACTACTCGCGAGAACTTGGTAATATAGCACTCTCGGTTTGCTACGATGTCCGCTTTCCTGAACTTTACCGATACATGGCTCACAAAGGTGCAGATATCATCTTTGTGCCTGCTGCGTTTACTGCCTTTACTGGGAAAGACCATTGGCAAGTTCTTTTGCAAGCACGTGCTATTGAGAATACTTCTTATGTGATTGCCCCAGCACAAACTGGCATCAACTACGCCCGTCGTCAAACACACGGACACGCCATGATTATAGACCCTTGGGGAGTGATTTTAGCAGATGCTGGTGAGCAGCCAGGAGTTGCGATCGCCGAAATCAACCCAGCCAGACTAGAACAAGTTCGTCGGCAAATGCCTAGCCTACAACACCGTGTCTTTGTGTAATTTTGCCTAATCTAGGTTTTCTATTTCCTCTCTAGTGTATGCACCAGAGGGTTAGGGATGGTGGTTGCTGTAGTCATCTTTACCTAGAGTTACCAGCTTGAGCCTCCACCATCACCACCACTGCTACCACCGGAGTCGCTACCGTCGCCACCACCGGTGTCATATCCCTCAAACTTGATTTTAGAAACAAGCAACTCGGTATTGTCAATCTCAAGGCGAAGTTCAGACAACATATTAGGGGGTAAGATGAATTTTACGCAGAAGGCAACTACGGCTATGAATAGCAAAAGAAATAGAGCAAGAGGTATCAAATTTTCAGGTGTTAACACTTTCGCGTCAGATAGATGTGTACTTAGCCTCATAACTAGCGACTGAGTACCTGCGAGAATACCATCTTCATAATTACCCTGTTTAAATTGAGGTATTATTTCTTGTTGGATAATGTTGTTCACCAAGGAATTTGAAAGTATATTCTTAACACCGTAGCCAACTTCGATTTCCACGCGGTGTTCATTAACAGAGACTAAAAACAGGACTCCGTTATTCTGACTGCTTTTAGCAATTCCCCAGTAGTTGAATAAACTTGTAGTAAACGCTTTGGGAGTCCGTGCTGGGGAAGTTTCTGGAACAGTCACAACAGCGATTTCATCTCCATTTTGACGCTCCAATTTAGAGATGATTTGGTTAAGTCGAATTTCTGTATTCGGGCTAAGTATGTGTGCTAAATCCATTACCCATCTACCATAAAATTGCTGAGGATTTGGCACATTTTGCACTGTGAGGGCGTAACAGGGTAGTGGGAAAAAGGCTAGAGTTAGACACAAACAAGCTGAAAAGAATGTACGTTTGGCTAGAAACAGCAAGCATAAAAAAACATGACTTTGATTTAGTAAATTCATACCAAATATAGCGGTTCTCGTTTGGATGCAGTACGCACATGATTTCACTCCTAACTCCTCCGGTGCATGCACTGGAAGAGGGGTAGGCGAACTTTGACGTCAGCCACTCAGGTGGGGTTCCTTTGTGTAGTGCAACGAAGTGAGAAGCGCGATAGTTCAGCCACAATCGGAACCTTTACAGATTTATCAGTGGTAAACCCAAAGTTTACGCAATTATGGAAAAACCAGTGATCAGCGAGATATTCTTTCTCTACTCAGAGTGACACAAGAGCAAGCAGTGGTTAGCTGAACAAAAAACACAGGAACTTCACTAGTATCAAATTCAGTCTAACCAACAGAAAAGTTTCGATAGCAACAAATACCAATTTTCTGTTAAATTGCCAATGTAAAGCTTAAGCAATTTATCCTTCATCTTTATATTTTTGTCTCTTATCTTTATAACGAATAGGGAATAAAGTGTAAGCGTTACTCCAACCGAAGCCAATGCACCCGTTATATCATGTTCGGATGAACACTTATAAAAAACGAATCACCTCACCCCGCCCTCTGGGCACCCCTCTCCTTAATAAGGAGAGGGGATGGGGGTGAGGTCTTTTTATTGTAAGTAATCAAACGAACTTGATATTACACAACCCAAGTGTTCTAAAAATTAAGTATGAAGCTCATTCCTAATAATCCTATTCTGAATTACATATTTTTCAATTTCCGTTCCCGAAGCATATTTCATACCCTTATTTGTGGATTACTTACAGTCTCAGTCTTCTTACCGCAACTGGCTGTTGCTCGTCGTCGTCCTGTTTCAAAACCTGCTGAGGCTGAGAATACTCCCACAACAACTGAAGCTTGTAGTAACAACAGCAACAATGATATTAGCTTAAATAACCAAGTTTCCCGTGTAGCTAGCAATCTTGTTTTGGCATCTACTTGGGTGACTAAGCCTAATTGGGGATTAGAAAATATTGTGGAAGCTGTTGGTCCCTATGTCTATGCCTTCCTCAATCGTACTTCCTGGCCCAACATTAACCAAGCGGCGAAGGAGGCAAGGGTACCCATTCTCATGTATCACGACATTATACCACAAAAACAAGTCTTTTTTGATGTCACCCCAGAAGAATTAGAACAACATTTCCAAACCCTGAAAGACAATGGCATGACTCCCATTAGTCTTGACCAGCTGATGACGCATTTGCAAACGGGAATGCCACTCCCAGAAAAGCCTGTTGTCTTGACGTTTGATGATGGTTACGGGGGACATTATCAGTATGTTTATCCATTGCTCAAAAAATACGGTTACCCCGCTGTATTTTCTATTTACACCAATGGTGTCGGCAACAACACCGGTCGAACTCATGTCAGCTGGGAACAACTCAAGGAGATGGCGGCTAATCCTTTGGTAACCATTGCATCTCATAGCGTTAGTCACCCACCAGATTTAACAGTTTTCCCACCGAAACAAATCCAAATAGAAGTTGTTGAGTCTAAGGCAATTTTAGAGGCAAAGTTAGGAATTCCTATTCGCTACTTCACCTATCCTGCTGGAAAATATAACGAGCAAGTTGCAAGTTCGGTGCAAGCAGCCGGATATGACCTAGCACTGACGATGAGTGATGTGGATGAACGCTTTGCTGGTGCATCAGACAGTTTATTGGCTGTTTCCCGCTTTGGTCAATCCAAGCTACAAGATGTGATCAAGCAAGCTTGGGGAGGTGCCAAATTACCAAGCTGGAAAACAGGCTTTGACTTTGCAAGCCCAGTTCAAAGAACTGACATGACAATCGATAAAATTCCTCTGATTCTAGTTTCGGGTGGTAAACCGATCACTATCCACGCTGATAGTCGTTATACGGTCAAGGAAATTTTAGCTAGAAGTAATACAAATGCTGTTGCTGCTGTAGACGGGGGTTTCTTCTCCCTGAAATTCTTAAATTCCAATGTGATGATTGGACCAGTATACAGCCAGGTGACAAAACAATTCATTCCTGGTAGCACTTGGGACATCCAGAAAATTGCTGCACGTCCTCTGGTATTGATTAGTCCTCATGAAGTGCGCTTCATTCCCTTCGATCCACTCAAGCACAACACTTTAGAAGGAATACAAGCTGAAATGCCCGAGGTGACTGATGCTTTTGTGGCGGCGGCTTGGTTAGTCAAAGATGGTCAACCTCGTGAACCAAGCACCTTTAACGGGTTGTATGGTTTTGATGTAGCACGTTATCGGGCTTTTTGGGGCATTAACAAGAAGAAACAAGCCACCGTCGGCGTTTCTCTAGAATCTGTTGACTCTATATCTTTGGGAAAGGCGCTGGTTAAGGCTGGGTTACAAGATGTCGTAATGGTTGATTCCGGTCAAAGTACTTCCTTAGTTTATCAAGGAGAATCTCTTGTACGTTACGAACCTCGTCCTGTCCCCCATGCAGTTGCACTTTTAGGATCTCCATCCACGACGAATACCCCGCCCTGTGTTTTGGTGGAAAATAAAACAAAACAGCGGAGAAGTTAAGTTTGTAATAACCCACATTCCGCACCTTGTACTGTCACAATCGGTTATTTCGCAATTTTGGGAATATTTCAGTTTTTTTATACATATTCTATTGAGATTTGTCTTCCTGTTCCCTGTTCCCTGTTCCCTGTTCCCTGTTCCCTAAAAATCCGTAGCGTGACACTTGAGGGTGCGGAATGTAAATAACTAAAATAAAAAACCGGGGAACCAAAACATTACCCGGTTAAGTCTCAGCAGCGTATGAATCCTCAGTAATATAGGGACACAGCCTTGCCATGTCCCTATTTATTTCTTCTGCGACTTAGACAGTCGCAGTTTTCTTAATCACAGCGTTGAGTTCGCCCTTAGCATACTTAGCAGCAAAGTCTTCCAGTGAAATCTGCTTGATCTTGCTACCATTACCAGCAGTACCAAATTGCTGATAGCGATCAACACAAACCTTCTGCATGTATTTAATAGAAGGCTTGAGGAAGTGACGGGGGTCAAATTCTTTGGGATTTGCAGCCAAAGCTTCACGCACAGCAGCGGTAATAGCCAAACGGTTGTCGGTGTCAATATTTACCTTACGCACACCGCACTTGATACCTTTTTGGATTTCTTCCACAGGTACACCGTAGGTTTCAGGAATAGCACCACCATACTGGTTAATCAGGGCGAGCAAATCTTCGGGTACAGAGGAGGAACCGTGCATCACCAAGTGAGTGTTAGGCAAACGGCGGTGAATTTCTTCAATGCGGCTGATTGCCAAGATTTCCCCAGTTGGCTTGCGGGTAAACTTGTAAGCACCGTGGCTGGTACCGATCGCAACTGCCAAAGCGTCTACTTGGGTTTGTTCCACGAAGTCTACTGCTTGGTCTGGATCAGTCAGCAGTTGGTCGTGGGAAAGAACGCCTTCAGCACCGTGACCATCTTCAGCTTCACCTGTACCAGTTTCCAGAGAACCCAAGCAACCGAGTTCGCCTTCAACGCTGACACCCAGTGAGTGAGCCACTTTCACTACTTCGCGGGTCGTGTCAACGTTGTACTCGTAGCTAGCGGGGGTCTTGGCATCAGCTTCCAGCGAACCATCCATCATCACGCTGGTAAAGCCGTTTTTAATTGCTGAATAGCAGGTAGCAGGTTCATTACCGTGATCTTGGTGCATGGTAATGGGAATATGGGGGTAGGTTTCTACCGCTGCCAAAATCAAGTGACGCAGGAAGTTTTCACCAGCATACTTACGAGCGCCACGAGAAGCTTGTAAAATCACGGGGCTATCTGTTTCCTGGGCAGCCTGAACAATAGCTTGAATCTGCTCCAAGTTATTAACGTTGAAAGCAGGGATGCCGTAACCGTTTTCTGCTGCGTGATCCAACAGCAGCCGCAGGGGTACGAGCGCCATAGATAGTCCTCCTAATATGGTTGTCAGCTAGTCGGTGTGAGACAAGCGTATCGGTGTACGCTATTCTTAATATTATTTTAAGCTTATAGGAAATTATAACTACTCTTGTGTCCTTTCTGTCGAAAAACTTTAACCAAAGTAAGGTGGACACTACCAATTTTACTCTATCATTCCAATCACTTAGTTTTGTACCTTGAGTTACGAACCTAAATATGGCTGCTGGTGATTCAATCTTTGAAACTTAGTACTCAAAACTAACTTTTATATGGGTCGCCCGGGATTCGAACCCGGAACTAATCGGTTAAAAGCCGAGTACTCTACCGTTGAGTTAGCGACCCGTTCTTTGTAATTTGCAAAACCTAATCCATCATAGCATAATTTCAGAGAGATTTGTAAAGGGGTTTTAGAAAAAATTTGCCGTTAAGCGTATAGTTGCTGTATGGGTAGCTTCCGGTTCTAACACACTCAGGTGTTCACCTGTGTTGAGAGCATTGCGAGCAGCGCTCCACGGTTCCAAGCAATAATAGTCTTTACCTTTAACCGTCCAAAAAACGAGAGTAGAATATGTATCGTCGTATTCCAGCGTCAATTTCAGCTTGCGAGCATGATCTGTGACTGTAGCTGATTGACCGCTGAGCTGCTTAAAAGCAACATCAATTTCATCACGGTTATAGTCAAAATCACCGTTGAATGAGTGAGTTTCCTTGGTGATTTGGTCTTGGTACTCTTGTGAGGGTATTTCAAACTTGAGTTGATTTTTATCCGCTGTTAAAAAGTAAGGATGGAAGCCTGAAGAAAAAGGCATTTTTTCACTGGAAAGATTGGTGTACTTCTGTTTTATTTCTAAGGTATTGCCCTCTATTTGATAAGTAAAAGCAAGTTTAAAGTCAAAAGGATAAACTGCGCGTGTTTGCCCGTTGCTGCTTAAGACCAAAGTCAGGCTAGCTGTGTCTGGAGTTATGTGATCTTCTGTAAATTCCCAAGGCAAATCACGGGCAAAACCGTGTTGTTTGAGAGTGTACTGCTTGTTGTTGAGAGTGTAAGTGTTATTAGGTAAGTTCCCACAGATAGGAAACAAAATTGGAATTCCACCCCTGACACTCAACTGAGGATTAGCAAAACGTTCGTGATCCAGATAAAGAATTTCTTGATTTTGTACGCGCCAGCTCGTAATAATGCCACCTCTTTCTGGTACAATCTCAAGCTGGGACTGATTTGTTTGAATGTGGAGTTTACTCATTGTATTGGTATGATTGGAGTTTTTTTGCAAACACGTTTTTAGTCCGGAGTATTCAAGTGGTGAGTATTTTCTTTCCACTTCAATACTCCAGACTCAGCATTTTTTATTCGTCTTCCGCAAACACAAAGCGATACAACTCGCTGGCGTTGGGTTCAGGGCTGCTTTCAGCGAATTTCACTGCTTCGTCGATCTCTTGCTGGATTTGTCGGTCAATAGCCTTAAGTTCTTCACCAGAAGCCAAGTTTTGCTCAACCAGATAAGCAGCAAGTTTCTTAATTGGATCACGAGCAAACCAAAACTCTTTCTCAGCCTTGGTTCGCAGTTCATCTGGATCAGCCAGAGAGTGACCTCGGAAACGGTAAGTTAGTGCTTCAATTAAGGTAGGACCATTCCCAGCACGAGCACGGGCTACGGCTTCCTGCGCGACTGCTCGCACCGCCAAGATATCCATACCATCTACTTCCACACCCGCCATGTTAAAGACACTGGCTTTTCGATAAATCTCTGGTTGGGAAGTCGCCCGTTCGTGAGCCATGCCGATCGCCCACTTGTTATTTTCTACAACAAAGATAATCGGTAGTTTCCACAGCGCCGCCATATTTAACGTCTCGAAAAACTGACCATTATTTGCAGCACCATCACCAAAAAAACAAGCGCTGACTTGGTCAGCTTTTGGATCACCTAACACTTCGCGTCGGTATTTCGTTTGAAAAGCCGCACCAGCAGCAACGGGAATACCCTCAGCCACAAAAGCATAACCACCTAGCATGCGATGTTCGCTAGAGAACATGTGCATTGAGCCACCACGCCCCTTGCTGCACCCTGTGGCTTTACCAAATAATTCTGCCATGACCTCGTTTGCAGGAACTCCTGCGCTCAGAGCATGAACGTGGTCGCGGTAAGTGCTGGACACGAAATCTTCACCTGGTCGCATCGCTCCCTTAATCACACCGCTGGATACGGCTTCCTGACCGTTGTATAAATGGACAAAACCAAACATTTTGCCCCTGTAGTACATTTCGGCACACTTGTCTTCAAAGGTGCGCCCCAGTACCATGTCCTCGTACAACAGCAATCCTTCTTCTTTGGTTATTTGTACGGTAGCCGCATCAAATTTGGGTAATGTGCGTTCTTGAACCATTATTTCTAAGTATTCCTGTTGTAAAACTTCAAGTAACTATTTGAGATTAAGTTGCGCTCATGCAGCGTAAGCTTTTAAAAAGATAGCGTTTAAATGAGTCAATAATCAAACTTACCTCAATTACTGTCGTTCGTCTTGTTCCACAGCAATCGGTAGTATGCCAACCTTGGTTTATAGATTACCTACAAAAATAGCAAGTTTTCTGCATGTTTATTAACAATTTCGGCGCTTATTCCCGAAATTAAGTATTTTTATGTAGATTATTGTACTCAAAGAATAACTTGTGATAAACTGTAACTCGCTGTATACTAGCAAACCTGAAAAGTGGTGCTTTTCTCATCATATGCTGGAGAAAGTCCCTCTAAACCAATTGCAGGGAACGTCAAGCCATACATCTCACAAAGAGAATAAAAAAACACTCCTGCAAACAGACCATAATATATGCTGTTATCCAAAATACTATAGTCAATTTTTTGTTTGTCAAAGAGGCTGGAATTTAGATAGGCCAAAAAGAATAAAAATATTCTTAAAAAGATTGGATACTTATCAGCAATCAAAAAACACTACTACCATAACAAGATTATACCATTGTGAAAACACGAGTAAAGTTGTTACAAAACATACTTGTAGTCTGAAATTAATCGGTTATTGTGATGGCAGTTTTTTACAAGCCTGGAATGCTTTAGGAAAATTATGTTAATCGTGCTGCAGGGGAAATGAGCCGTGCGAATTCCGCTAGATTACTATAGAATTTTAGGGATACCAATGGCGGCAAGTGAGGAACAGTTGCGGCAGGCATATGGCGATCGCATTGTGCAATTGCCGCGCCGTGAGTATTCCCAAGCAGCAATTACATCTCGAAAAAACTTAATAGAAGAAGCTTACGTTGTTCTGTCTAATCCAAAAGAGCGTAAAACATACGACCAGCTTTATCTTGCTCATGCTTATGGTTCTGACAGCACTGAAGGTGGGGCAGTCGCTGTTGAAAGTCGCAAGCAAGGTCATATTGGTGAGCTTGATTCTCAAGCCCTGAGTATCGACATTTCCCAAGATGAATTTGTTGGTGCTTTATTGATTTTGCAGGAGCTTGGGGAATATGAACTTGTTCTAAAACTGGGTCGTCCATACCTAGTAAATAGAAATGGTATCAGTAGTATCCAAAGCGATAGAGAGGATATAGAGGAAGTTCCTTTTTCTAGTGAACGTCCAGACGTTGTACTTACGGTTTCCCTGGCTTGTTTAGAACTCGGTCGCGAGGCATGGCAGCAAGCTCACTACGAAAATGCTGCGATTTCCTTAGAAACTGGAGAGGAATTTCTCGCACATGAAGGGTTATTCCCCAGCGTTCGCTCTGAAATTCAGTCTGACTTGTATAGACTGCGACCCTATCGTATTTTGGAATTACTGGCGCTACCTGAAGAACAGACCACCGAACGAAAACAAGGGTTGCAATTATTGCATGACATTTTAGATGAGCGTGGTGGCATAGATGGTACAGGAAACGACAAATCTGGTCTGAGTACAGATGATTTTCTACGATTTATTCAGCAACTGCGTAACTATTTGACCTGTACTGAGCAGCACAAACTATTTGAAGTAGAAAGCAAGCGTCCCTCAGCAGTCGCCACCTATTTAGCAGTCTATGCTTTAATCGCACGGGGGTTTGCTCAACGCCAACCCGCATTAATTCGTCAAGCAAAACAAATGTTGCTCCGCCTGGGTAGACGTCAAGATGTCCATCTAGAACAGTCGCTGTGTGCGCTTCTGCTGGGGCAAACAGAAGAAGCAAGTCGTGCATTAGAACTCTCCCAAGAGTACGAAGCTCTAGCTTTTATTCGCGAAAGCTCTAAAGACTCTCCAGACCTCTTACCAGGACTGTGTTTATACGAGGAACGCTGGTTGGAAAATGAAGTGTTTCCAAACTTTCGAGATTTGGTAGACAAGCCAGCTTCCTTGAAAGATTATTTTGCTAATCAACAGGTGCAAGCTTATTTAGAAGCTTTGTCCACAGAAGCAGAACCTATAGAACCAGGAACTGGAATAAACAGACAGTCTTTCCAAACACAGCAAATCACTCGTGAGAGTCGTCGCAATAATTCCGCAAATAATAATTCTAAAGTGGTTGAGGGAAAATTTCCAACTCAAAAAACTCCCCATTCAGAAACACCAGCCAAATCAACCTTTTCCTCTTCCTCACCCAGTCATACAACAACATCATCTTCTTCAAATACTTGGAGTTCACAAGCCGAAACACCTGTAGCACCAGTTCACAGGATAGACGCCACTCCCAAAGGAACTTACTACAACTCGAATCGTCCGTCCAAACACCCCACCGCACCCCCTCAACGACAAACCCAAAGGAAGCGTAAACGTAGTCCATCTGCTAATTCAGGACGTGGATCTGGTAATCTTCTTGGCTCTGCTTATCGTCAGCGAATTTTTGCCCGTATTTCTCCAGCACAAATGCGGTTAGTGCGGATTGTGTCTATTTTGTTGGGGAGTCTGTTGGTGCTGTGGTTGTTGATCGCAGCAACTTTTGGATTGTTGAAAAATTTGTTTTTTCCTGGACCTTCGTTGAAAGGTGAACAGCTATCAGTTGAGCTAAATCAGCCTTTAGTCCCTATTCCTAACCAAAACAGTAAACCACAATTACCAGCAGGAACACTTACTGAAGCGACAGCAGAGGAAATAATTCAGGCTTGGCTAGATACCAAAGCTGCGGCTTTTGGACCTAACCACGAGATTGATCGTTTGAAGTATATTTTAGTAGGTTCAACCTTGACAAAATGGCAGCGATGGGCTCAACAAGAAAAGACTGATAACCAGCATCGAAAATATGAACATAGCATGAAAGTAGAATCTTTAGAGGCAAATACAACTGACCAGCATCACGCTGCGGTAGAAGCTTCGGTGAGTGAAGCGACACAGTATTATACGAATGGTCAGATGAAAAAATCTGATAAGGAAAAATTACGAGTTAGATATGAACTGGTTCGGGTAGAAGGTTCATGGCGTATCCGGGATATGTCAGTTCTCAACAAGATAAGTATGATTTTTTAGGGAATAGGGAACGCTTAACAGGGAACGCTTAACAGGGAACGCTTAATAGGGAACAGGAAGACAAATTTCCGGACATTAAGTATCAAAAAAAACTTAAATATTCCCAAAATTGCGAAATAACCGATTGTGACAGTACAAGGTGCGGAATGTGGCCTAGAAATTTTTTATTGCCAGCATAAGCTGTTGTTATCTTTTCACGAAAATCCTGATACATTTCAATTTCACTCAAGAACTGATCCTCGTACTTCCTTTGTGGATTTTGGTCTTTGGTGAAGGGATTTAACTTGCTGTAGCTAAGGCACTTTCCTTGAAATAAAATCCCAACCCTATGGCTGACGCCACGCCAGAAGGCTATCGGGTTCACCAGTTCCCTACGGAGGGAAACCCTCATCAAGGACTGGTTCACCGTCAAATCTAGATCCTTCGTCACCAACCCGTTAACGTCAAACACGGCGCTTGTTTTTATTTTTACGATCTTTCCTAAAAAAACTTTTGTCATCAAAATTTGACATAATCGCCCTCGCTCAGATGTTTTAGCTGCATTCAACAAGCTAGAATGTCATAGTATCATAACTTATTGATCCCCAAAGGGCTGATAAATACGTGAAAAACTGAAAAATGTGTCTGTAAACCCCTTGATCCCGACGCAGGATTATTAGTTAATATTTATTAACAAAGACTCCTCTGCTCCCCAGTAAAAAATGCTGATTTTGGCATCACAGGGAATTGAAAGGGAGTGATTTGCAATTTAAAAACACATTAAAAAACATAACACTCGGCAAAACCAGGAGTCAGGAATAAGAAGTTTATCTGGGGGTCTACGGCTCTTTATCAGCCATTTAATAACCAGGGGACATCATCAACCTTTCAAACTACTGGAGGCCAAACTCATGGCAAAAGAACGCCCACCTTTAGAAGAGATGACATTGCGCCAACTACGTAAAGTAGCTAGTGAATTTAACATCTCTCGTTACAGTCGAATGCGTAAATCGCAACTGTTGGAATCTGTTCAAGAAGCTCAACGCAGCAAAGTTTCTCTCACCCAATCTCGTTCAATGGAGGCACAGGAAACCGTGGAAGCAGCAAAATTTGAGTTGGGTCAAGTTGATCGTACTGGCGGTACTCTCGCTGATGTTGATGAAGGACTAGCGGATCTCCCTGAAGGCTACGGAGAAAGCCGTATTGTTCTTATGCCCCGCGATCCTCAGTGGGCTTATACCTACTGGGATGTTTCTAACGAGCATAAAGAAGAGCTACGCCGTCTTGGGGGACAACAGCTGGCACTGCGTATTTATGATGTCACCGACATCAATTTAGAGTACCAAAGCCCTCACAGCATTCAAGAATACCCCAGTGATGAACTTGCACGGGAATGGTATTTGCCAGTTCCGGTGAGCGATCGCGATTATGTCATCGACATCGGTTACCGTTGCGCTGATGGTCGTTGGTTAGTACTAGCTCGTTCTGCACCCGTCCACGTTCCTCCTGTGTATCCTTCCGACTGGATTGAAGATGTCTTCATCACCGTGAACTTTGATGAAGATTTGCGTGACAAAACCGTTTACGAACTGGTTCCTCCCGCCAAGAAAGTCGCTCCTACTGCTCCTGCTGCTACGGCTGCTCGTGGTAACGCCATCTACGACCAAATTTTTGGTTTGGCAGAATCTGCCGAAGCAATGCGCGTTGCTGGTTCTGTGTTCGGTTCCATGCAGCACGTTCCTGGTTCCGTCATTCCAGAACAAGCCATCAGCTCCTACGTCTTCCCCTCTGGTGTAGGTATGTGGGCAGTTCCAACAACGTCTGGCTTAACCATGTCCGGTGTTGGTATGTCTGGTGCTGGGTTCTCTGGTGACGTGCCAATGCGTCCGCGTAAATTCTGGTTAATTGCTGATGCTGAGTTGATTGTTTATGGCGCAACCGAACCTGATGCGACTGTCACAATCGGCGGTCGTCCAATTAAGCTCAATCCAGACGGTACCTTCCGCTTCCAGATGTCCTTCCAGGATGGTTTGATTGACTATCCGATTATGGCTGTTGCTGCTGATGGTGAACAAACACGCTCAATTCACATGAAGTTTAATCGTGAGACACCATCTCGCAATACCAATACCAAGGAAGAAGCTGTTTTAGAATGGCTCTCTTAATTTGAAAATTTTGAATTTTTGATTTTAGATCAGCCTGATTAACCTCCGTCACAACTGAACTGTGGCGGAGGTTTTGTCTGTTAGGAAAAATTTGTTTTTGATTAAACTTAGCCAGACTGTCATAAAAAGTAATTTCTGATGTCACAAGACCAGGGAATAGGGGAGCGATCGCGCCGTGCTGCGGTTCCCTCCACCCTTGGCAACTGGCGTGGATTGCCGTTTATCCCTGAACATGGTAAGCCACGGAGCGAACGATATTTTTTGATGTCTTTAGATTTTATTGAGCGGCACAGATCATAGAAGGGAGACAGAGTGCAGGGGAATAAAAGTTTTCTATCACCTGTCATCTGTCACCTGTCACCTGTCACCTGTCAACTACTCCTTATCTAGTAGATGAGAGAGTGCGGCGCTTGGTCACCATCTGGAATGCTTCGATGATGTCACCTTCTGCCCAGTCATTGTATCTGTCAATGCCGACACCGCATTCGTAACCGGCGTTAACTTCACGGACGTCTTCTTTCATTCGCTTGAGCGAGTCAAGGGGAGCTTCATTGATCACCTTACCATTACGACGCACCCGCACTTTACAGTTACGGATGAGCTTACCAGACTGCACGTAACAACCTGCAACAGAACCACGACCAACGGGGAAGACAGCACGCACTTCGGCTTGACCCAAGTGTTCTTCCACCAACTCTGGCTCCAGTAGACCTTCCAAGGCTCCTTGGATGTCTTCTATGAGTTTGTAGATGATGTTGTATTCCCGCACATCTACACCAGCTTCATCGGCGGCTTGTCTTGCGCCACTGGCGTAAGTAGTGTTGAAACCAACGATAACTGCTCCACTGGCTGCGGCTAAGTCGATATCTGTCTGGGTGATTTCACCAGCAGATGACAACAACAGACGGATTTGTACCTCGTTTTGCGGGATTTGCCTGAGCGATCCCACAATTGCTTCGACTGAACCCTGTACATCTCCTTTCAAGATCAGGTTGAGTTCTTTCAACTCGCCTTCTTGAGCCTGAGCCGAGATACTGGTTAGGGTCACACGTCCCTGCATCAGACGGGATTGACGAAGTTTTTCAGCGCGTTCGGCTGCAATAGAGCGTGCTTGTTTTTCGTTGTCAAACACATCAAACTCGTCGCCTGCTGCTGGTACTTCACTTAAACCCAAAACTTCAACGGCGAAGGAAGGAGTAGCCGCGTCGACTCTTTTACCTCTGTCATCCACCATTGCTCGGACTTTACCGAAGGCTGAGCCAGCTACCAACAAATTGCCTACGCGCAGACTACCGTTTTGAATCAGCAAGGTCGCAACTGGTCCCTTTGCCTTGTCTAAGTGAGCTTCAATCACGGTTCCTTTCGCGAGTCGGTCTGGATTAGCAGAAAGTTCTTCTATCTCTGCTACCAAGAGAATCATCTCTAGGAGTGTATCCAGATTTTCGCCCCTAATAGCGCTGACAGGAACCATAATCGTGTCACCGCCCCACTCTTCTGACACCAGACCATATTCTGTTAATTCTTGCTTAACACGGTCAGGTTGTGCCTCTGGTTTATCGATTTTGTTGATGGCTACTATGATGGGAACTTCAGCCGCTTTCGCGTGGCTAATCGCCTCAACGGTCTGAGGACGAACGCCATCATCTGCCGCCACCACCAAAATAGCGATGTCGGTCACTCGCGCTCCACGCGCCCGCATAGCTGTAAAGGCTTCGTGACCAGGAGTATCAAGGAATACCACTTGCTGCTCCTTACCATCGTGTTCTACATCTACGTGGTAAGCACCGATATGCTGGGTAATACCTCCTGCTTCACCAGATGCCACTTTTGTTTTGCGAATCGAGTCAAGCAGCGTAGTTTTACCGTGGTCTACGTGACCCATAATTGTCACAACTGGCGGACGGCGAAGCAGGTGTTCCAGGTCTGCCACGTCGATCATTTCCGTGACTTTGCGGGCTTCTGCTTCTGGTTCCACGGTTTCGACTGGTATTTCCAACTCGTTGGCTACCAGTGTAATTGTGGGAATATCCAAATTTTGGGTGATACTCACCGCCATGCCTTTCAGGAACAGAATTTTCACAATTTCTGTATCAGCCACTACCAAAGCCTCAGACAGTTCTTGCACTGTCATCGGACCTGTGACTTCCAGTATTTCTGGACGATCCTGCTTTTGTTCCGTTTCTTGACGACGGTTTTGCTCACGAGAAGAAGCAGGCTTTCTCGCTTTAGCAACTGGCGTAGCAGCCGTAGCTACTGCTGTTTGTGTCGGCTTGGAAGCCTTAGGTTTCGGTGGACGGGCGATAGAGAGACTGACTTGGATAGTAGCAGGTATTTCCAGTCCTTCTTCATCTAAGAGATCTTCGTCTTCAAACTCATCAACTATTGGCTTGGCGCGTTTTCCTTTAACGGCTCCCTTTGCGGGCTTAGCTGACTCTTTAATTTCTTCTATCTCTTCTTCCTGCCACTTCTTACCACCTTTTGCTTGACGTGGTGGTGTTGGGCGCTTCAGTTCAATGACTTCATCAGTCACTGTTGGGGCATCATCCTCATCTTGTCGCCCAGCCTGCGGTTTTGTCAGTGAGACTCGCATTGGTTTTGGAGGCGTAGCGACTGGTACCGCAGGTCCTGGTTGTTCACCAGAACGTACTATAGGTCTGCTCGGTCGTTGCGATTCTCCGACTTGTACAGGTGCGGAAGGCTTATTCCCTCTCTGCTCAGGTTTGACAGGTGATGGGGTAGTCGAACGCACAGGTTTTTCAGATTTTTGCGGCAAAGCAGCCTGTGGTGTTTCCCCTGTTGCCGCTTTGTTGACTCTTTGCTGCTTGACTTGGTCGCGTTCGCCCCGAATGATTCTTCCTTCAGGAGCATCACTTTTTTGGGGTAAGGATTCTGCGCCATCGCCTGCTGGGGATTGGATCCCTTCAGGTGCATCGCGTTTTTGGTCGCGATCGCGTTTGAGAATTATAACTGGTTTCTCGCTCACAGTCGGTTGGGCATCGGCTGTGGGAGAATTTGGTTTCTCCGCAGCCGGGCTTGTGGGCGGGGCTGCCAGTTGTGGCTTTGGCTGTCTTTCCGGTTTTGCTCTGGGTGCAGGTGCTTTTTCCGGTTTTTGGGCTGCTACTTTTTCAACCGGCTGGTTTGTATTGGGTACTATGTCTTTATCCGCGTCTGTCACTGCTGGTTGTTCAAGTG
>NZ_QMEB01000415.1:0-857 GCF_012912135.1 Brasilonema bromeliae SPC951
CCTCGAAGTCTGGCTGCCGGGGCAGAACCGGTATCGCGAGATTTCGTCCTGTTCGAACTGCGGCGATTTCCAGGCACGGCGCATGGGTGCGCGGTATCGTGTCACCGGCGAAAAGGGCGGCAAGTACGTCCACACGCTTAACGGATCGGGGGTCGCGGTCGGTCGCGCGTTGGTGGCGGTCATGGAGAATTACCAGCAGGAGGGCGGCATGGTCGCGGTTCCGGAAGCCCTGATCCCGTATATGGGCGGTGCGACGAGGCTTGTTCCCTGATGCGCATCCTGTTGACCAACGACGACGGCATCTACGCGCCCGGCCTGAAAGTGCTGGAGGCGATCGCGCGGCAACTGTCCGACGATATCTGGGTCGTAGCGCCACAAGAGGAGCAATCCGGTGCGGGCCATTCGCTGACGCTCAGCCGCCCGGTGCGGGTCCGTAGCCATGACGACCGGCGCTTCTCGGTCAGCGGCACGCCGACCGACGCCGTGATGATGGCGCTCGGCGTGTGCATGGACGGGCTGAAGCCGGACCTGATCCTGTCGGGCGTGAACCGTGGTGCCAATCTCGCCGAAGACGTGACCTATTCGGGCACCGTCTCTGCCGCGATGGAGGGAACGCTCGCGGGCTACACCTCGATTGCGCTCAGCCAGGTCTATGCGCGCGAAGGCATGGGCGACACCGTGCCGTTCGCCGCCGCCGAAACCTGGGGCGCGCGCGTGCTGCGCCCGCTGATCAACGCGCCGATGCCGCCGCGGACCGCGGTCGCGGTGGTGCGCAAGCTGGCGCTGGGGCTGGTGGCGGCGCACGCGCAGAAGGTGATCCACCGCGACCTCAAGCCGGCCAACGTGCTGTACGACGA
>NZ_QMEB01000415.1:867-1665 GCF_012912135.1 Brasilonema bromeliae SPC951
CGATGCCGCCGCGGACCCTGATCAACGTCAACTTCCCGGCCCTCGCGCCAGAAAACGTGCGCGGGGTGAAGGTCGTCGAACAGGGTTTCCACGATTACGGTCGCTCCAAGATCGTGAAGGGTACGGACCCGCGCGGTTATCCCTATTACTGGTTCGGGCTTGGCGGCAGCGAGCAGACGCCGGGCCATGCGACCGACCTCGAGGCGATCGTCGAAGGCTATGTGACGGTGACGCCGTTGCACCTGGATCTGACGCACTATGCATCGATGTCCGTGCTCGATGAGGCGTTGCGGGCGGTTTAACCCATTATCCGCAGCCCCTGAGCTCGTCGAAGGGCCGTCGCCTTATGCGCAATGCCCCGCGCGGACCAGGCTTCGACAAGCTCAGCCCTGCGGACAAGGACGGTTAGGCAACATCAAACGCCTCCACTGGCAGCGCCATCAGGCTCTCCGCGCCGCCTTCGAGCTTGCGGCGAAGCGCGCCCGTGTCAGGCATGATCCGCTCGGCATAGAACCGTGCCGTCATCAGCTTGGCGTTGAGGAATGCGGCATCGCCCTCTCCCGCCGCCAGCAGCTTCTGCGCCGCCGTCGCCATGCGCAGCCACATCAGGCCAACCGCGACGATGCCCATCAAATGCATGTACGGCACCGACGCCGCACCGGCATTGTCGGGATTGGTCAGGCCGTTCTGCATCAGCCACATGGTCGACGCCTGAAGATCGCCCAGCGCCTTTTCGAGCCGCGTGGCGAAGTCCGCCAGTTCCGGCACAGCCTTCGCCGCCGCGACCTCCTGTGTCAC
>NZ_QMEB01000056.1 GCF_012912135.1 Brasilonema bromeliae SPC951
GGTCACAGTTGTTTAACTCATGACCCTTCGGGTATGCGCAAAGCGCACGCCTTACGGCTAACGCCAGATGCCTGTTGTCGGGAAAACGCCACATGCTACCCTGCGGGAAGCCGCCCTCCGGGCGTCTACAAGCCGGGAAACCCGTCCAACGCAGTGGCTCCCCTCCCGCAGCACTGGTCTCACTAATGACTAACGACTAATGACTCATGACTAATAACTATTTAGCTTTCTTGCGTCCGGCTGTGGTTTCTACAAGTTCTAATTCCGAGAGGCGAAAGGTAACGAGTTTATCCCAGTTCCCACCTTCAAACAGGACAGCAACTTTGCCATCACTCAGCCGTTGCACAAGTCCTTCAAAGCGATAGTAGGTGTCTTGTGGATTTTTGACGCGAACAGTTGCTCCTGGTAAGATCATCATCTTTTCCCTTGGTTGTTTCCTGTTAATAGCTTAATCTTTCTCTAGCTAGGTTTGTATTAGTACTATTTACTCATGCTATTGATTAATCATTATAATTTGGGCTAAGAAAACCCACTCCTACAAGAAGTGGGACAGACAGTCGCAGCCTGCGGGGAGTGTCAACAACTAATACTTCTGCCGTTGTCGAAAATTTGCGACCGATTCTACCAGCCCCAAGGCAATGAAGTTTGTTAGCATTGCCGAACGACCATAACTCATCCAAGGAAGGGGAATCCCTGCCACTGGTGCTAAACCTACGGTCATACCAATGTTAACAATCATCTGAAACACAATCATAGACAAAACGCCTGCAGCAAGCAAAGAACCAAAGTTATCTTTGGCAGTTTGGGCAATATGTAATAGCCGCTGACAAATCAAGCAGAAGACAATTAGTACGACTAGACAGCCAATAAAACCAAATTCTTCGCCTACAGCGGAGAAGATAAAGTCTGTGTGCTGTTCAGGGACAAAATTTAATTGAGTCATAGGACCTTTGAAAAGACCCCATCCCGACCATTCACCAGCACCAATGGCAATGCGCGATTGAATGAGGTGATATCCTGCGCCTAGAGGATCGTGTTCAGGATTCATAAATACAGTCAGTCGGTTTTTTTGATACTCCTTCAAAACGTGGTTCCAGGCAAATATACCTAATTCACCACCCAAAAGGTTAAGAGCGATCGCGCCTATACCGCCAATGACGTTTTGTCTCCTAGGCAAAGTTAAAAATCCAACCAGTCCCATAGTCGCTGACCAGATTAACCCTAACGCTGTTAGGGATATTTGGTTGAATAAAACTATCGGTTGTTCAGATAACGGCCAAGATATGCTGAACAAAATCGCTGCAATAATCGGAGAAACGAGTAGTATTAACCAGCCGGGATGGGCATTTGCCCAGTACAACATTCCCAGAACAATCGCACCAAACACCAATGATGTTGCTAAATCTGGCTGTAAGAAGACCAAGCCCCAAGGTACAGCGGTGATTGCTAATGCCCGGAAAACATTATCAATATTAGAAGCAGTGCGCTTGTGTAACAGCACCGCTAGGGTGATAATTAATCCTAGTTTGGCAAATTCTGAAGGTTGTACGGCAATACCAGCGATGTTAATCCACCGTTGTGCTCCTTTAGCACTTTGACCAACTACCATCACGGCAATCAAGCTCAAGTTGGTGATGGCATAAGTTACCCAGTGCAATTGAATCAGCTGATCATAACGGCTTCTAGCAATAAATAAAGCAATAACCAAGCCAATGCCTCCCATGAGCCAGTGCCACCACCAGTCAGTGAGTCCCTGATTCAATTCCGTACTGCGGATCATGATACCGCCAAATACGGTGAGGCTTATTGGTAAACAAAATAATAACAAATCTACTTGATCCCAAGGTTTGATCCAGAACTTCCAACGAGATCTGGAAAGCGAACGTTTTACCAACATTGTATGCGTTTACACTTTAAGTATGAGATTTGAAATGAAAAAATAACCCAAAATCTGTATTCCTGGCTGAGCAACTTCAACCAGGCAGAAATTGGAATTTTTCTGTCAAGTTATGTCAGAACAGCAACTGATACTTTGCCAGCAATTGTCAGGGCGATCGCCTTTAACGCTTGGGCACTAGCTGATTCTGGTTCGGCAATAACCACTGGTACACCTTTGTCACCACCAATTCTAGTAGAAATCTCCAATGGTACGCACCCCAGCAACGGCACTCCTAACTCAGCTGCGGTCGTGGAACCACAGCCGGAACCAAAAATGTCATACTGCTTATCTGGCATATCTGGTGGAATAAAGTAGCTCATATTTTCTACTATTCCTAGGATGGGCACATTCATCTGCTGGAACATTCGCAAGCCCTTTCGGGAATCCAGCAGTGCGACATTTTGGGGTGTGGTGACAATAACTGCTCCCACCATTGGCACTGCTTGTGCTAATGTCAGTTGAGCATCGCCTGTTCCAGGTGGCATATCCACAATCAGATAGTCTATTTCTCCCCATTCCACTTGGTAGAGAAACTGGCGAATCACTCCATTGAGCATTGGTCCACGCCAAATGACTGGCTGATCCCGGTCGATTAAAAAACCCATTGACACTAATTTGACGCCGTAATTGAAAGCAGGTTCCAGAATTTCACCTTTGTCTGTTGAACGCACGATCATTTCAGCATCACCCAGTCCTAGCATAGTGGGATCGTTAGGACCATAGATATCAGCGTCTAGCAAACCAACCTTCGCCCCTGTTTGAGCCAAAGCAACTGCGACATTCACAGCAACCGTACTTTTGCCAACGCCTCCTTTGCCACTAGAAACTGCAATAATATTCTTAACACCAGGAACACCAGTGCGATCGCTCAAAGTTTTCTGTTGCGGTGTTTCGGCTGTCACCTCCACAGATACCTCTTTAACTCCTGGAAGTTGTTTCACGGCTTTTTGGCAATCTTCCACAATAAATTCACGCAAAGGACAGGCAGGTGTTGTCAACACCAAGGTAAAGCTAACCTTCCCGGACTCAATTTTGATGTTGCGAATCATGTTGAGATCTACCAGACTTTTGCGAAGTTCTGGATCTTGCACTGGTTGCAACACTTTTAGGACTGAACGAGTATCAAGGACATCATACATAATGTTTTTATCTTTCTCTTGCAATAATTTTTAACAAAACGTCTTGTTATCTACTAGAATCTTAACTTTTAAGCGCTATTTATCGTTCACAATCTCAAGTCAATAGCCAGTAATCTGTAGTCGGTGAGTCCAAACTCAGTCGTTCTTTTACTCATGACCCTTACGGGTATGCCTGCTTTCGCCTGACCCAAGAGCGCCAGTTCCCTACGGCGGGAGACCCGCCTGCAGGACTGGACTTACTAATGACTAATGACTAATGACTAATGACTAATGACTAACAATCAAAACAACCATCTTTAAGAGATTTTCGCTTTCTGGATACCGCTTGTAATGTTGCTTCCTCAACTGCTTGGACTAACGCTCGTGCGACGCGATCCGCGTAGGGACGAGAAAAAGGCCAGATTAAGGGCGACAACCAACCACGTAATGTTACAGAATATGACAAACAAGTGCCACAGACTGTAGATTCTACTTTATAAGTCACCCGTTCTTCTACACCAGGAATTGCTAGTACTCTGACACTCAGTAATTCCCTAGGATTGACGCTTTCTACAAAAATGCGAATGGGAATTGGCGACAAGCGTGTAACCGCTTGATAGATGAGTCCAGGTTTGGGTACTAATCCATATGGAACGTTAGTGCTTTTGAGTAATGGATGCCAAGAAACATCTGCTATGTCAACGACTTTTTGCCAAAGTTCATCCACAGAAGCAGAACTGATTTCTCGGTAAGTTCGCACCAGAGAAAGGCAAAACCGACGACGTTTGCGGTGGACGGATTTGGATAACCATCCCATTTTTCTATTCCTCCTCCCTACAGCCTTTTTGGTAACTCTGGCATAGTCAGCATTTGCGTTCAGCCCTTGTATGAAACTTTTTCAAAATTGTCCTCAACATAGTAAGTCGCCATTTCATATATACGCTAATTTGAGAACTGAAGCATAACTGAGACTTTTTCATTAATTTTCATTAACAAACACGCTCTTTAAGAAAGAAGGTATCAACGAATGCACATTCGCTTTTAGGCGTTGTCGTTCGCGTAGCGTCTCCGACAAAAGAAGGCTAGGAAAATCCTTAGCACATTATTGAAATTTTGGCTCATAACTCGATTATTACTGAAGTGTTGATTTTGGGAGTTAATATAAGATTCGACAGAGCAATCTTGTTGAACTGCAAGGCTCGATTTTTGATGCTGTGAGCAGAAACGCTCTGGGAGGAACAACTCTATTCATATATATCAGTCCGCGCCCCCTGCGGATATGGTCGGAGATTTTTCTTTAGACAGAGGTTGAGATTTGCCAGGTGGAAAGTGCTCGTAGATTTATCATTTGAAGTGTTGTATCAATCCTAGAACTTTACATAAACATAAACAACTTGAAAAAAATCAATAAAAGCACAAGTACACACCCATTTGAGGGAAAATAACTATCTGTAGTCATATCCCTCAGTCGTGATTAATGCTTGACTATAGAGAGAATAGCTCTTTGGGCAATTTTAGCCTGCTTTCTTTTGTCAGTTGCTCAGAAATTTTCAGTTGAAAAATTCTTGCTTTTACCAAAATTGTAATAAATGGTTCTTGAGTCTATGGTCATCAACTCCCAAACTCCAACAATGCGGGCAGAATCTACTCAAACTCTACCAACTGACGCCAAAGCCAGAGTTAGTCAGTTCATGAAACAGTTGCAAGACAAAATCACTCAAACGTTGGCAGAACTGGATGGTGTGGGGAAATTCCAAGAAGATGCGTGGGAACGCCCAGAAGGAGGCGGAGGGCGATCGCGCATTCTGCGTGAGGGTGCAATATTTGAGCAAGCTGGGGTTGGTTTTTCCGAAGTTTGGGGTTCCCATTTACCGCCTTCAATCTTAGCGCAGCGCCCAGAGGCAGCAGGTCACGATTTTTATGCCACAGGCACCTCAATGGTGTTACATCCACGTAGTCCTTATGTACCCACCGTTCACCTCAATTATCGCTACTTTGAGGCGGGTCCGGTGTGGTGGTTCGGTGGCGGTGCGGATTTAACTCCTTATTACCCCTTTGCCGAAGATGCAGTCCATTTCCATAAAACACTAAAGCAAGCCTGTGATCTTCATCATCCAGAGTATTACCCAGTGTTTAAACGCTGGTGTGATGAATATTTCTACCTAAAACACCGTGGGGAAACGCGGGGTATTGGCGGACTGTTTTTTGATTACCAAGAAGGTCGGGGTTCCTTGTATCGCGGTCCTCACAATGATGGTGCAGCGGCTACTTATAGTAACCAAATTGGGACACCAGAACCACGCAGTTGGGAACAGTTGTTTGCTTTTGCACAAGAATGTGGTAATGCCTTTTTACCAGCCTACGTACCCATTGTAGAAAGGCGACACAAAATGGAATATGGCGATCGCCAACGAAATTTTCAACTGTATCGCCGGGGAAGGTATGTAGAATTCAACTTGGTGTATGACCGAGGCACTATTTTTGGATTGCAAACCAACGGACGCACTGAGTCAATTCTGATGTCCCTACCACCCTTGGTGCGCTGGGAATACGGTTATCAACCTGAACCAAACTCCCCTGAAGCCCAGTTGTACGAAATTTTCCTCAAACCTCAAGACTGGGCAAACTGGATACCCAGTAGTCCAAAATCATGAGTCCTGAGTGTTGAGTATAAATCATCTGCAACTCCAAATTCCCTTGAGAGGCTAAATACGAAGAATTTTACACTCAGTATTCAGCACTCACCACTTCTTTAGTGAGTTAGACTACTAAAGAGAAGCACTTAGCAATAAATATGACAGTTGTTGCTGTAGCTTTTCAATCACAAGCTACAGCATCACAGAACCCTGTCGGAGGTTTACGTTCTTCACTTAGTCTGGAACTCATTCCAGTACGAAAAAAGAGGAAAAGAGCCGTAATAACAAGGGTTTTGGCTTTGACCATGTTAAGGCGAAACTATACCGTAGTCTCTTTATAGAGGAGTGTCAAGGGAAGGTTCAGTGATATATTACATAGATCAAAAAACTTATACAACCCAAAACGGCAATACTGTTACCGTTTTAACACCGACTGGTCGCTTGGATATTACAACTGCTTGGCAATTTCGTCTGAAGTTGCAAGAGTGTATTTCCAAACTCAGTCGTCATCTTGTAGTAAATCTCGGTCAAGTCAATTTCATAGATAGTTCCGGTCTGACCTCTTTAGTCGCGGGAATGCGCGATGCTGATAAAGTTAAAGGCAGTTTTCGCATTTGTAATGTGCATCCAGAAGCAAAGCTGGTGTTTGAAGTCACCATGATGGATACAGTTTTTGAAATCTTTGAAACCGAGGAGGACGCTTTAGAAAGTGAATCTGGTAGTATTGCTAGCTAATATTGCTAGCTAGTACTGAGTTGCATTCAAAGATAGTAAGTAGGATGACCAGACCGTGCCGGGGTTCGCCTTCGTGCATCCAACACAAGCGTGGGGATGAGACAATTAACGCATTCGCTCATTCAGTAAATGCTATTTCTGAATGCAACTTGGTAATAAGGGCATTGCTGAGTATTGAGCAACAGAAGAATCTTCACTTCATCACTCAGTACTGTTGTCTCTTTGTATAGCAGTAGGGACCCAAAAGTGCTCCCCAAGTGGCTTTTCCAGTCGTAGAGTCAATTCCTTTGTCATAGCTGAGAAATTTATCATCAGTGACCTCAAAGCCTAAGGAAACTTGCACAGTATTACCATCAACACTAAAACAGCAACGAGTGTCTGGAGGTGGGGTAGCGTTGAACTTATAACTATTGGGGGCTAATAATTGCTGGGTAAGGTTAAGTACACAGCCAGGTAGTAACTCTAAATGATCGGGTGTCAGTGTGTTGAGTAAAGCAGGATTTTGACCAGCACCAATCAGGGTATTGTGGTCTTTGATCATATAATACTGCACTTTGAAAGGTACATCAGGGTCACTTCCTTGTAAAAGCCGCATAATGCGCTGGCGGTAAGGTCGCTCTAGGTTGACAATATTGGCTTGTTCAGCAAATATGGTAAGACTGTCTTCTGAAAAAAGAGAAAGTGGTCTGTGCCACAGACGAAGGTGAACGTACCAAGCAGGCTCTGCAAGAGCTTGTTCTCGATTATCAAATTCACCAGAAAGATAATTAGCCAGGGTAAGTAGTTGTGCTGCCAGACTCATAGGTGTCATGTTCACGATTCCATGCAAGCAATTTCCGCCGTGGAATGTGATGAATTGTTGCTATAATGACAGCCTACACCTTCTGTGATCAAAGAACTCCACACTATCAAAGTAATTTTGTCTGGCAGTTTTAGGTAGAAAACTGAACTTGGCAAAGTGGCATTAAAGCGAGACAATAAGAGTACGTCGCCCTCCAAATTTGCTTTGTGAATAACCTCCGTACCGTATCTGATACTAAGCGAACTTTCTACAACCTTCACACCCGTCCGATAAACACTATTTATCGTCGGGTGGTGGAAGAATTAATGGTGGAAATGCACCTACTGTCAGTAAATGTCGATTATAGCTACGATCCTATTTATGCCTTGGGCGTCGTCACTGCTTTTGACCGCTTCATGGAAGGCTATCAGCCAGAACGAGATAAGGAGTCTATTTTTCATGCACTCCTTCAAGCTGTAGAACAAGATCCACAACGCTACAAACATGATGCTCAACGTTTGCAAGCATTGGCGACAAGCATAAGCGCTTCCGAACTCACTGCCTGGTTAAGCCAACAAACACCTCTGGATCGAGATGCTGACTTTCAAGGATCTCTACAAGCAATAGCGAACAATCCTAAATTTAAATACAGCCGCTTGTTTGCGATCGGTTTATTCACTTTATTAGAATACTCAGAACCAGAGTTAGTGAAGGACGAAAAGAAACGCAATGAGGCACTAAAAACAATAGCCAAAGGCTTGAATATCTCTGATGACAAACTCAATAAAGATTTAGAGATCTACTACTCTAATATAGATAAAATGTCACAAGCTTTGACAGTGATGTCAGATATGCTTTTAGCAGATCGAAAAAAGCGGGAACAGCGTGCACAGCAATCAAACACCAAAGTTGCTCCGCCAAAGGCTAACGAATAGTTATAAGTTGTAACTATGAAATATATAATGATGAGTTATGAAACTGGGTTTCTTATTCACAATTCATCATTCATGCTCGTTTATCGCTTACTTTAGAAACCTAGTAGCTTGTATATAAAGCTACTAATAATCAAAAGAGCTTGTGCTCCTATAATAGGGCCGCAGATACGAAAACTTGACACTCCCGTTTCTCGCGGCTCCGGGATTCTTGAATCATAGGGGTTCTTGTGAACTTACCTCCTGCGCGCATTTTTACAGTCTGCCCGACGGCTGCACACCCTCTGTTGAGGACGACTTGAGCGGCTACAACATCTCTATCAGTTGTGTAGCCACAGTTCCCGCAAACATGAACACGTTCTGACAAATCTTTTTTACCCGTTTCAGTGCCACAGCTAGGACAAATTTGACTTGTCTTTGTAGTATCGACTTTAACGAAACTAAATCTATTTTTTGTAAAATAATAGATTTTGCTCCTCTGAGTGCGATTTATTTTATATATCTTTAGGTTTCGGCAACGAGAAAGCGAGGGAACCAGGGGAAGCAGGGAGAGCAAATACTTCCCCTCATCTCATTACCTCTTGGGAGTAGGATTGGTTTGTCCAGAAGGCGCTGTTGGTACTTTAGGCAATACAGGAGAAGCTGGATTAACTGGGGTTACACCTTGGTTAGTTTGAGGTGGATTGGGTATTGTGGGAAGATTGAAGTTGGGGTTAGTTTGTGGGTTGATGGGAGTGATGGGTTGATTAGAAAAAGATGGTGTTGTGACAAAAGATATGCGATCGCCCCCCACTTGTCGCCACAAATCTATCATTGATATGACATCATTGTATGTTGCTGTTTGGCTGACTTTCAAAGCTAAAATAGCGTTGGGAGTTTGTTGCAGGTGGCTCTTAAAAGTTTCTTTGAGCTGTTCCCGTTTTACTGAGTCGTTCTCTACATAAGTCTGACCAATAGCATCAATAGTCAAAGTTAATATTTGCCGTTGAGCTGTTGCACTAAGTTTCTTTGCATTAGATCCATTAGTAATAGATGGCGTACTGGTAGTTGATTTAGGTAAATTAATACTAATTTCCTCTTGACGAGTGAATTGCAAAGCTGCCAAAAGAAAAAATGTCAGTATACAAAAAACGACATCTATTAAGGGAATGATTTGAATTTGGACGTCTTCTACTGGAGTCTGGAGATTAATTTTCATTGTCTTGCTCTCATACCTGAGTTAGGGGCTTTTTTGTTAATTATCTTTCGGTTCCGACAAATCAGACTCTGAGGGAGGCTCAGGTGTTTCACTAAACCTGGGTTTGCCTCTTTTTCGAGGAGAATTCAAGTTATCTGGTGGAGAATCCCGTATGATTGTTACAGGTGGTATTATATTTTCAGATCTCATCTTTGTGTAGTCAGGTGGAGACTGCAGATACAGCAACTCCATATCATTCCCTGCCCTGCGGAAAATTTTAACTTGGTTAACAACAAGGCCTTGAAATAAGCGGTAGAATGCCAAACTGACGATCGCAACGATAAGTCCTGTTGCGGTACTAATCAGAGATTCCCCAATACCAGTGGTAACTCCGGCTGTAGATTCGGTTCCTAAATCACCAATGCGAATAGAGCGTAGAGATTGAATTAACCCTAAAACCGTACCTAACAATCCTAACAAGGGCGCAAGAGCAATCACAGTTTCCAGGAGTTTTTCGCCCCGTCGCATTCCAGCCAATTCGTCTTCTGCTGTTGCTTCTAACGCCAGTCGGAAACTTTCTAGATCACTTTTGGGAAGACTTAGAGGTGCATAGAGAAACCGTCCGATGGGCTGCTTTGTTGCTTGTCTGGCTATGTCAGCAGCCGACATCCAATCTACACGGGCTGCATCCAAAACACGAGCAACTATTTCCTTTTCCTGGCTTAAAATTCGTAACCAGAACCACAAACGCTCAAAAATCACACTTAAAGATAAAATCGACAGAGCAAGCAATGGCCACATTGCTGATCCGCCCTTCTTAAACAAGTCTACAATATCCACTGTTGTAGGTTTCCTCCTTTCATTTGTAGTACATTTGTCCTGAAGCACGATTATTTTAGAGATTAAAGCACAACTATCATAATCGTTTACCATTCAAGAGTTGAGATGAGTGCAATAACTTACGAGTAGCATCTTCCAGACCAACTAGGGCGGTTATTCCCACAGGAAGTGTAGGTCATAATTTGCCAGAATTAAAAGTAACTGGAGGTTACAATCTATGAAATTTTCAATTCAATCACTTTATACTTGGTACCGCAATGTACTTCGTAACCCTAAGTATCGTTGGTGGGTAATTTTAGGAACACTACTTTATTTTGTCAGCCCAATTGATATTGCTCCGGACTTCATTCCGATTGTAGGAGAACTTGATGATGTCTTTCTGTTGACATTGCTAGTTACTGAGCTGTCTGGGCTAATGATTGAAGGCTTCAAAGCGCGTAAAGGTCAGGTTGACGCTCAAGCCACTAATACTACCTCTAATACTACTACCGAGGGTCCTACTGCTAGCCCGAATACAATCGATGTTGATGCCGTTTCTGTTAAGTAGTATTTATAACATTATAAAACCTAACAACCCCCCTCCTTTTTCTAGGTGCTGACAAATGCACTTTTGCTGGAAGGGGGATATTTTTTTAGTCATTAATCATAAGTTATTAGCTCTTTGGGCAAGGCAGAAGGTTTGAATTTGCTAACCACTAGCTATTATGTGTTCCTATCTAGTTAAAATATCTACCAAATAGAGGATAGACAATTTTTAACTATTTATTTTTCTTTACCTATGACTAAGCGCCAAATTATCGGACTGCTACCTGCTGGTGGACAAGCAACACGAATTTCTCCTTTACCACTTAGTAAAGAGCTGTATCCGATTGGTTTTCAGGATTTTGGTGTTAAATCTAACTGGCGTCCAAAGGTTGTTTCTCAATATCTGCTAGAAAAAATGCAACTAGCAGGGATTGATAAGGCGTATTTTATACTGCGTTCTGGTAAATGGGATATACCAGCATATTTTGGTGATGGTACGATGCTTTCCATGAGTTTGGGCTATCTGATTATGGGCTTGTCTTATGGTGTGCCTTTCACTTTGGATCAGGCTTATCCTTTTGTTCAAGATGCGATCGTAGCCTTGGGTTTTCCTGATATTTTGTTTCAGCCTGAAGATGCTTATGTACGGATATTGACACGCCTTGAGGTTAGTCATGCTGATGTCGTCTTAGGATTATTCCCGACTGATAAACCTCAGAAAGCGGGTATGGTTGACTTTGACGATGAAGGTAGAGTAAGGCTGATAATTGAAAAACCTCGCCAGTCAGATTTGCGTTATATGTGGAGTATTGCAGTTTGGACACCTGCTTTCACACAGTTTCTGCACGAGTATCTTACGACTCTTAAGGTAAATAGTAATCTATCGCAGCTACCAGAAATACCGATTGGCGATGTGATTCAAGCTGCGATTAATAAAGGTTTTCACGTGGAAGCAGAAGTATTTGCCGATGGTACTTACCTTGATATTGGTACACCGGATGATTTAGTAAGCGCTGTGCGGCAATTTGCTGCTTTGGTTGGTGAGGAAAATTTGTAGAGGCGATGGCTTAATCTGGGTATGTCAGATGAGTTGCCGTAATTCATCTAGAGTACTCACCGTTAGGATAGCTCGCTGAATTGCTTTTAATCGCTCTAAATCGGAAATTTGGGCGATTTCTGGCATCAGCTGTAATCCTTCAGTGCCGAATTTTACTTCCAAACCCATTTCAATACTCGACAGCTTCTCCTCTCGCCGTCCTCGTTCCTCGCCTCGTGCTTCTCCTCGTGCTTCTCCTTCTCTCAAAATTTGCTGATACCAGGGAGATTCGTTTAACACTGCCATATCCCACCTCATAATTTGCTGAACTAATGCACTGTCTAATACGAAGCTAGCAAAAAATGCTAGAACGGTTTCTAACTGATTCAATTGCTCGTCTGCGCGGAGAATTTGCAAGGCTTGTTGTATTGTGGTTTCTTCCGCACCACCCTTGAGAATTGGTACAAATGGAAGCAAAGATAACACGGGTTGTTGAAAAGCTATTTCCACATCGACTTCCCAAAGATTTATTACGCGGTAGTCTTGACGCGCTTGTAAACCTGCAAATTCCGATTGATACCGTGTAGGAATTTCAACATCACTTTCTTTGAGGATGTTGATGAGTACGGGATACGTGGGTAGGTTGTACTTCTCTTCTGCCAGTGCTGCGTATGCACGCATTCGCTTAGGCATTTCCGGCTTGTATCGCAATTGTAACTCGTTGAGTACGAGAAATTGCCCATATTGGGGACTTTCGGCGCGGATTAATACGTCACTCTCGCGGCTAATCCATTGGAATTCTGAGTTGAGAATTTCTTGGGCTGTGATGTCGGAAATTTGTGTGACCCATTTTACCCAGTTATCGGGTGCGAGGCTGATTAATTTTTTGGTGCTGATGTCAGCGGATTTTGGCATGGGGGAGTTGATGCAGGAGATGAGATCACTAATTTTACTCCTGTCCCACCCAAAGAATACCTAAATGAAAGAACCGCAGAGGCGCAGAGGTGGCAGGTGCTAACAGCGGGTTTCCCGACTTGTAGACGCCCGAAGGGCGGCTTCCCGAAGGGTAGCACTTGGCGTGGCGCAGAGAAAAGACATCAATTAGATAGGTTATCTTATAGGACTCAAGGGAGTAGTTGGTTAGGGGTAGGCGATCGCCATACACTGAGCATCCGATTACCCCCCCAATTTCTGCTTATTTTTAAGCAATATTGCTTATTGACAAATGCATATCACCTTAAAACAGATAAAACCGCCTCTTCAAGCCCCGCGAAAGTGTAAAGCCATTTTCCTGTTTTTAAGTTCCATAGACGAACTGTTCTGTCATTGCTTGCACTCGCTAGGGTTTGGCTGTCGGGACTGATGGCGATAGCTTCGCTGCTGCCTTCGGCAGATCGCATTCACTGCAGCTGTATGTCCCCTGAGAGTCTGTACACATCTCCAAGTTTCAGATAATGCTTCTTTGGGAAAGACAACTTCTGCTTTAATATTAGGAGGAGAAGTTTGAGCTTTTTTGTGCAATTCTTTCTTGAGCATCTGTAACTCATCCTCAACTTCCAGAGCGGCAAATTTTTGATTGAGATCTTCACCAGTCAAAAATGCGTCTAACTCGAACACAGCAGCAGAATAAGCTTCCATCTGCAAGATTTTCTCTTCCATCCTGTCGAAAACCTGTGCTGGTGTTTCTCTTGTTCCGGTTTCGTCTAGCAACTTGGCAATACCATAGGCGGCGAGTCCAACCACAGCACCAATTCCTGCCATCGGGATTGTGCCAATTCCAAAAGCTAAACCTATTTTGGGTGCGACTAATCCCATACCACCAACTACCCCAGAAACACCAGCACCGCCTATTGCACCAACCCCCATTGCACCATAAGCAGCTGCATCTCCCTCTGCTATTGCCTTGAAAGCACCATAAGCAGCAGCACCAACAACAGCACCAGCACCAACAACAGGAACTGTGCCAATTCCAACTGCTCCAAATCCTCCGGCTAATCCCATCCCGCCTACTGTTGTGGAAATACCAGCGCCTGCTATGGTTCCTCCTGCAATAAATGTTGCACCGATTGTGGAATTTTGTGTCACTTGTTTTTGTCCTTGGTCTTACTTTTTCAACAAACGCGCTCCTTTACCACGGTTGCAATCTGTACACAGCGTTTGCAAATTGTTGAGGTTATTACTGCCACCTTGGGAAAAAGGCACGATATGATCAACTTCTAATTGCACTTGCTGGCTGCTGCGACCACAAAAAACACATTTGTAACTGTCTTTGTGTAAAACTGACACACGAACTGATGCGGGAATATGGCGGGAGCGTTTACTGCTATCTTGCTTTGGTTGAACTCGGGATTTGATAGCAGCAGACTTTTTCACCTTTGGCTTTTTAGATTTATCAGCTTTTTCACTGTTAGCCTGATGAATCAAATCCCGAATAAAACCACGCACTAATTTCTGGACAGGATTGGGAGTCTGTTTTGTCACGACTTATCAAACAGCTTTTTCAAACCATAAGCAGCTAGTCCAACTACCGCACCAGCTGCTATAACAGGCGCAGCACCAATAGCGACAGCTGTTCCTCCAACTGCTAAACCCATACCTCCAACTACAGCAGAAACTCCAACTCCAACTGCTGCTCCTCCTGCAACTGCACTTATAGCTGTGGCGTCTCCCTCTTCTATTGCCTTCTTAGCTCCATAAGTAGCTGTGCCAATAACTGCACCAGCAGCAGTCACAGGAGCCATGCCGATTGCTACGCCTCCGAAACCTCCAACTAATCCCATACCACCAACTACTGCGGATACACCAGCACCCGCTATAGTTCCTCCAGCTACCAATGCTGTACCTTCTACTTTATTTTTCAGTTCTTCGTTCTGATTATCTGTCATTATTTGATTTACGTATGCTTAAGTATATTACATATAACCTAAACAAGAAAACTGTTACTGTCCAGGAATAATCAATAAAATATTATCTCATCTTCTTAAAGTTTGTTTAAAGATATAAGTAGTGTTTTTAACATCAAAATTTCACTTGGCACAGATGACTTTAGAAATTCCAGACATACCTTGCAGTATAATCTGGAATTCTGTCAACTTATTTACAATCAACTCTAATAACAATCACGGTGAGTATTCATTTCTAGGTAGACAAGAAAATGAAAGAACAATAGCTTCTACCTAATTAACAATCTCCTCGTATTGAGTTGAATGTGACATTTTATTCCCGTTTTCCTGCTGCTCATCATCACTGTGGTTAAGAGCGCTATGCTTAGTCTTATTAATCATGTGATCCATGTGTGGTGTTTTGGCACAAACTAGCAGTAGCGCCCCCAAAATAAACAGTAAGCCACAAATCGATGCAGCCTGAACCCAAGTAATTTCCAGTGCTCCGTGAACAATGACTTCTCGCAGTACAGATACTATTGATACTTCAACTGCTACCCCTACTGCGATGCTATGCTCCTGTAAGTACACCATTAGGAGTCGGAATAACTCGACCAAAATCAACAAAAACAGTATTTTTGCAGTCACTTGTTGATGATCTAATGGCAGTGTAAGCTCGGTAAATATCTCCCACAATTGCATAACCATGTAGGCAAACAAACCGAAACACAGAACAATTACAATTAAGTCTTGAAAAGCCTCCATATTGCGAACAATTCGTTGTCTGTCAATCCAACGATTGCGAAATAAATATTGACTCTTCTGGCGCTTATTTATTGGCATTTTAATTCTCACCGGGACAACTACAGAGCAAATTAATCAGTCTACCTAATGCTATTAACAAGAATTAGAGTTTCTTTGAGAATTATCTGAATCACAAGCATCAAACAAAAGTTATTTGCCATTGCTTGCAAAATCTCTTCAAACAAGCTTATTCGTTATTTTATGATCTACATAAAATGACGAAATGCTTTAAAAATATAGCTGGCACAATCTCACAACAGAAGTGTGGTACAAGGAACACTTTTTATCTCTTGTGAAAGATTATTTGAGACTAAAATCTGGGTTTAATCCCCCTTAATGTTATAGCCCGCGTAGGCTGGCTTGGTCAGTGTAGCTGAGGTAGTACATTTCGCAATTCATCCCCAAGATGTGGCATTCTGGACTAAAGGTTCTGCAATGCGAAAGTCTGCTTGTGCTAATGCAGCTAACAGTATATGGCAATCCTATTTGATTTGTGTGAAAGTGCCTGCGCGTAGCGCATAAATCGGGCACTCTCAGATTCCCGACAACTTTTGCGAAGTCGGGAATCTTGTTGTTCACGAATAATTTAGGACTGCTGGAGAGTTTTTAAAAATTTTGTTTTCAGAAGGTGCCTTAACGAAAGTACGGCACCCTACGTCTTAAGCTGCGATATCTTGCCCAAACTCTATCAAGAACCTGAACGCTTTCACAACATAGCTGGCGCACTCTTTGGGAGAGGTGTTGTAAAACGCTCGCCATGCACTCGCTTTATCCTCATCATAGCGATCGCCCCTTTTCGGATGACTTTCTAACCATGCTAATCGCACGGCATGACCAATTAACACATCCAAAACGATGTATTCTTCAATTTGTAAGTTGGGGTTGTTGGATGCAATTGCTGCCAATTCTGTCAATGCCTCAATATTAACTTGTCGGTATTCGGGAGCCTCAATTTTATTTAGCAAATGTTCTACTTGCAACGCAAAATTCTTTTCTCCTGCTGTCATTTCTGACAAAATGACTTCGCTATCTAAACGGTTGCGGCGTTCTAGCTTATCGCCAATCACTAAGCCTTTGCAATGTTCCATCACTAGCCAAACTTGCTTGAAAAAGTCTTTTGGAACGCGTCCTGTTGCTCCCTCGGCTTGGCGGAACCGTCGCCAACCGCCTGATGGTACATCTATTTCATCTCCTTTGGATGGTGCTACCATCCAATCTATGTCACTTTCTTTTTGTTTGACGTGCAAAGATTCTTGCTGACGTAATAGCTGACTCAAGCTGACGTATTCAAATAATACCTGACGTACTCGTGTTTTCACTTCCAAAGGTGACAGTTGCATGAGGTGTTCATAAGCTTCATCCTGAGTAAGGCTTAACTCTTGTACCAGTTCGCTGGTAATCAACAGAATCATATAGCCAACTCTGAAGGTGAGTAGTCCTTTAAACAGTTCTGGTTCTGTCTTGATTAAAGCACTGAGATAAATCAGAATTTCTTGAGTCAGAACGCGATCGCTTATATCTTCCCGACAAAAGTCATTAATTTTCTCAACAATTTCGCTATGCGACAGAGGAAGAGTGATGAGTGAATCTTCACTGTAAGCTTTACCCACAGCAATTTGCTTACCGCGCACCACAATACTTGTCACCACGTCCGACAAGCCAATATCACTCATTTGTCGTAACCCAGCAGCACGGCGCACAACTGCCCAAACGCCGGAATCACCTGCTTTAGTGTAAACTTCATCCAGCAAATCTGCCACAGTAACGGGACGTCCCGGTCCACCAAAACCTGTATCAAATTCTAAGCCTTCCAAACGAACTAAAGTTTGCAATAACTCTATTTGCTCGTAGAGATTATCTGATGAATGTAAAGAGGAGAGCAACAATCCTAAGTTTGTTTCACACTCCATTTGGAATTCTTGAGTATGCTTTAGAAGCCAATTTCCTTCTGGATTGTAAATCAGATACGAGCAGCGAGGCGCAGCATCTTTGATGGAAGATAGAGAATATTCAAAATCTTCTTGAAGAAAATCAATCCGTTGTGTTCCTGCTGTCAACATCAACTGATTAAGACGTCCCAATTTTACGCGTACACCGTTACAAACGCCTTCTTTCAGTTCTTGCATGAGAGCAAGTAATGCCTCACTACCTGTTTCCAACATGGTGTGAGTCAACATTAAAGTGAGGATCGGACGCCCTAAATCAATCCAGTATTTTTGAATGTAAGCGAGTTCGCTTTTAATTTGATACACCAAAAAATGGTAATCAAGAGTTAAGTAAAACACTTGAGCATCCAAAAACGAGGGCAAAAAGACAACTGTCTCGCCACGAATACGAAAAATCTTAGATGTTGTCAAACTTCTCAAACGTCGGACTGGACGTCCTGTTAAACCAAGTTTATCGTTACGTCCAACTTGGGTATAAATAGCTGAAAGATCATCTGCTTGTCGGACTTGAATTGGTTCGACTTGCTTGGGTGTTTGTGTTTCAATCCCATGAACTGCCAGTTTTGCTTGTAAATCTTCATCTTCTGCAAGTAAAGCGATTTGTACGACAGCTTGCTGATTTTTTCCGATGCATAAATACCTTCCCAAAGGGTCAATATCTCCAACAGCTATCAAGCCTTCACTTAACATTTGACCGAGAAAGTACAAACTCTGCGCCCACACAAGAGGAAGATTCTCGTTAGGTAAACGCGGCTGACTTTGAGGTTCTAATTTTTCTGCTTCTACAGATTCTTCTGGAACATAAAAAAGTTCTGGAACTAGATGTAAACCATCACGCTCAATCAATAAAGATTCTAAACGCTCTTGGTAATGTTTCACTTGCTCTTGTTCGCCGCGAAACAAACCATCTAGAAATAAATAGGTGAAAAATAAAGGCCATTCACACTCAATATGCTCGAATTGTTTGAGTTCCAATGGTTCGTAGTGCAAGCGGTTTTTGTCTTCTAAAACTGTCTGGTGTCCATCACGCAGAAAGCGCTTGCAGCCGTATTTTCCTTCGAGTTTGTTGATAATATCATTGCGAGTGCGTTCTCGCAGTTCCACATCTTCTACAGCAAAAGCTGGAAAACTAATAACGCTCAACAGCGCCGCATCGATTTCTTTTGATGACGATTCTCTTGGTAATAGAGATTCTAGCGTAATCCTGGCACGAGCGATTTCATCTGGTAGCGCGTGAATAACCGATGCTTGACAACCATGTACGCCAAATAAATCCAAACCATTAATCGCTTCCAATGCAGCTTTTGCCATACCTATAGAACTGGCATTTAATTCTGCATTGCCATGATTAATTTTATTACCTCGTTCCCAAATACCGTAATCTGGAGTACGGTACGCTCGTCCAATGTAGTAAACCAAATTTTGGACGAAATTCACCTCGTCAAACGTGTAAATGATCTGCAATCCCGAAGCAGTCATTTGCGCCAATATCAGGATAAATATTGATGTCGCATCTAATTGCAAATGTCCCCATTCGTCATCACCAACAACAATATCACCCGTAGCAGTGTTGTACTTAGCGTGTAAAGCATCCAACGGAGACTGAGTGTGTTTGAATTGCTCTAATTTAGCACTTTGACGCATCATCGCAAACAACAAGCCCCGCATCAGCTTAACAACGCTGTGTTCTAGCTCATAGGTGCGTCCTTTGTCTTCGTCAACTTTGCGGTAGGCAATCGCCAATCCCCACACTGCCAGAATACTGTAAACGTTATCACGTACCCAAGCATCAGTGTAATCGCCGTGGGCAGTTATCGCCGTACTTGCTGGTAACAAACCTGTAATTGGGTTCTGACGAGCAAGGATAATTGTCTTAATTTGCTGATAATAACACTCAAGACGAGCTTGCAGTTGAGTGGCTGTTTTCATAGTTGATTTTCTACGTTGTTTCCGGAATGCAACCCTGAGACGGTGAAGTAAATTATGTCAGCAAAGCCAAAACTACCTTTGTAGTAGGCAGTTGTTTTGTGGATCGAAATGAAAAATGAATCATCGTCTCCTGTCAATATACAAGTTAGCTTTCCCATTTTTAAAGAAAGATACTCTAAATGTCAAATGTTTTCAAATTTTTATCAGCAAGTCAGCTACTTTCTCTTTATCTTGAAATTAGTTTGATTAATACTCAACAAGGAAAAACTTCTACATAATGCTCATCAGACGCGGGAATTAACTAGATAAATTGTAGTTGCTAAAAACAGAAAACACATATAGAATTACTCTTTTTGAAAAAGAGTTAATTTCTGTTTATACGTTATAACCAAAATAATTTTTCACTAAGTAAAAGTTGTTTACTCCCAAGTTAAAGTCAACGGCAAGACTGAACTGATACCAATCGAGTTATATGCCGATGGCTCACTTGAGCCGATTATTGTATAAAAACTAAAATTTCAGATTCCTCCTCGGATTATCCTCCCATAACCTTTGGTTATGGGAGGTTACTTAATATTTCTTGCAAGCAACGTTCGGTAATATCAAGTGCAGCAAATAAGAGCTCGCTTCGCTTGCTCGCAGGGAGCAAGGGAGAAAAAGAATTATTGTCCATTAGCTCTTTTCTCCCCCGCTCCCTTCCCCTCTCCCCTCTCTCTTTTGCTTCTTCGTTGACAACATGCTCCAAAAGTGTGGAATTTGCCGCGAATTCTCAATCTACATCCACTGGCTTATGGTTGTGATCTCATATAGGAGCAGTAGAAAAGGACTACTCCGCAAGTTGTACGCGAACGCCGCCTTTGCGCTCGCCTAAAGTGAAAATTTTACCAAAAAATAATATTATCACTAGCTTCAGGTAAAAATGTTTACTTGAGAAAGATTCTATTTAAATCAACTTGTACGCTTGACACAGATACTCAGAGTAGTAGAATCTACACAAATCAACAGGCATCAGGGTGATGAAAGATTCAACTGAAGTGGAATTGAACTTTCATTTTCTGACTTTCGACATCTACCGGATTACACTATTCCGGGTTAGGATTATGAATTAGCGATGCCATTGATTGGTAATCGATGTTGAATTTCTGAGATTTTATGGACCGAAGTCCACAAGACGGCAGTACTAACCTCCTCTGATCTGGCGAGTTTGTCTCCCAGCGCGGGGGAGGCATTTGGAGGTATTATCATGCTCATGCAAGATGTTCGCGATTCGGTTATTGACATTGCTGACTTAAACCAGCTCAAATTGGATTTGAATGGTACACAACCGGTAGATGTGGGAGAGTACATCACACAATTGCCCGAACAACAGCGGGCGATCGCATTCCGTTTACTCAATAAACACCAAGCAATTGATGTCTTTGAATATCTACCTTCAGAAGTACAGGAACAAATCATAAATTCCCTGCACGATGTTCAAGTTGCACAAATTGTCGAGGCGATGAGTCCGGATGAACGCGCAGAATTGTTTGATGAGTTACCCGCTGGGGTTGTCAAACGCCTGTTGCAAGAACTGAGTCCAGAAGAACGGCAAGCAACAGCAACGATTCTCGGCTATGCTGAAGGCACCGCAGGACGCGTGATGACAACAGAATACGTGCGGTTGCGGGATGGATTGACTGTCGGAGAGGCTTTGAGTAAAATCCGCCGTCAGGATGAGGACAAGGAGACGATTTACTACGCCTACGTTACGGACGATAACCACAAGCTGGTGAGTGTTGTCTCGCTACGACAGCTACTGTTTACCTTTCCTGAGGTTCTGATCACAGATATCGCTAGCACTCGCGTTATCAAAGTCAGAACACAAATGCCCCAGGAAGAAGTTGCCCAAATCATGAAGCGATATGATTTAATCGCTGTACCTGTGGTTGACCGAGAAGAGAGACTGGTGGGTATTGTCACGATTGATGATGTGGTGGATATTTTGGAAGAAGAAGCCACAGAAGATATTCAAAAACTGGCGGGTGTGAGTGGTGGTGATGAACAGGCTTTTTCGTCTCCTCTGATAACTCTTCGCAAGCGCTTACCGTGGCTATTTGGAGTTATGTTGCTCTATATTGGAGCATCTAGTGCGATCGCCCCCTTTCAATCAACAATCTCAATGGTGCCAGTGCTGGCTGTGATTATGCCGCTTTTCTCCAACACAGGCGGTACTGTAGCTATTCAAGCCTTAACAGTGACAATTCGTGGACTTGGTGTTGGAGAAGTAACACCCCAGGATACTTTCAAAATTCTCCGTAAGGAACTTCAAGCAGGACTGGGTACAGCGGTAGCACTAGGACTGACTATGATTATGCTTTCCTTGATTTGGGCACCACCTCACGAACGTTGGGTGTCGTTAGTTGCAGGAACAGTCATGGCTGTGAATACTCTTGTGGCTGTCACTTTAGGAACTTTATTACCAATGGGGTTGAAGCGACTAAAACTTGATCCCGCTTTGGTTAGTGGACCTTTAGTGACAACAATACTAGATGCCGTTGGTTTTATGATTTTCTTAACACTGATTTCTACGGCTTTGCATATTTTCCACTTAAAACCATGAGCTAATAGACTCAGAGGACGCGAAGCATTTTCCTTGTCTTTGTGATGCGTCCTCTGTGACACTCCTCAGTCTAACCGAATTGGGCGAGTTCCAGGGACTTTGTGGACGATAGGCGTTAAGCGTAAGCGCAAGCGCACGCCAAGGGCGAACGCGTAGCGTGCGCCTTTGGCGCTTAGCTCTGCCGTAGGCAATCGCCGTGCGGTTTATTGAAGTTAAGGGAAGATCTACAGTCGGTGAAGTGGCGCTGACGACTAACGAGTATAAAACAGCCGAAAGATTAAAACAGGATTATTGGTTGTACGTTGTGTTTAATTGCGCTTCTACTCCAGAAGTTCATCCTATAGAAGACCCAGTACGATAAGTAGGGGAACCGTTAGTGAAGATTGAGCATTATCACGTTTGGGCCCAAAAAATTTTAACAGCACAATAGGTTGTATATTTATGCAAGTACAAACACAAAAACGCTACTACACACCTGAAGAATATTTAGAACTTGAGGAAAAAGCAGAATATAAAAACGAATACCGCGATGGAGAAATCGTTCCAATGACTGGAGGAACTACAAATCATAATGAAATTGCACTGAATTTAGCAGCTTCCTTAAAATTTGCAGTGAAAGGGCAAAATTATCGAGTTTATATTGGTGACGTACGTTTATGGATACCCCGTTATCGTCAACATACTTATCCGGATGTGATGGTAATTCAAGGACAACCTGTTTATACGGGAACAAATACAACTACCGTCATGAATCCTTTGCTGATTGCAGAAGTTTTATCTAAATCGACTAAGAATTACGACCAAGGCGATAAGTTTCTCTATTATCGGTCTATCCCCGAATTTAAAGAATATATTTTAATCGACCAATATCACTATCATGTTATGCAGTATGTAAAAACTGCAGAAGGTCAATGGTCATTTACTGAACTTGAAGGGGAATCTGCAACCTTATCACTTCAAACGATTGATTTTAAAATTCTACTGAGCGACCTTTACGAGCAAGTAGACTTTACTGTCAGCAGTGAAGAAGATTCATTATCTTAAATATTATTAACACTAATTTATGCTTAAAGTCTTTTTTAGAAAATGCTATGAGGATCAAGTGCGGTTATTTCAGAAAACCTTCTAAAATCACTTGTGTTAAACGTTAGCAGATGAGTTAGATTATGAACTATCATCGCCGCAACTAATCGAGCATCATGAGAAGGTTTCCCGGTGACTTTATATTTAGCGATGAGACTTTCCCAAACTGGAAAAATTGATGCTGTATCTGGTAGAAGCACGAAACAATTTTTAAGTTGCTCTAGTTCGTTTAAAGCATCCGCAACCGATAAACCTAATCGATTAACTTCTATTGGGCGAGTTGCAACCACCCAAAACTCAATCAGATTTTGCGGTATAATACAAAGCCTCTTCCCTTGCTCCAACAAAATTCTTACTGCTTGAACGGAAGATTTATGCATCGAATGAGTCTCTTGGGCACTCCGCAACAAAACATTTGTATCAACCAGGTAGCTCATACCATTTCATCTTCTCTGGTGTAAATACTTTCGCGGCTAATTGCATCATCGCAAAGAGGTGGCGCTTTTATTGATGAGTGGCTTCTAGCCCAATTTACAAATCTTTCCGCTCGTTCTTGAGGTGATAGTGTCAGAGGTGTGGGTTGCGATGATGCAAGCAAGCTTTCAACTAAAGTTTTCAACAATACTTCAACGGATGTTCCTTGAGCTGCGGCTTGAGCCATCAAGCGTGATTCAATTTCAGGTTCTAGTTCAAGTAGGATAGCCATAGTAGGTGTCAAACAGTTAAAGAAATAAAAGAAATCAATTAAAATTAGTATACTTTACCATATTTATCCTAAATGATAAGCCCTACAGGCACGCTCCGCTTATGATTTAGGATTGCTATAGTTATAAGAAACAACTTGGCTAAAAATCCAAACCTACAACTGTTAACTCAGGTGGATATTCAACAACAAACTGATAATATATGTCACGTTTAGCTTCTGGTGGAAGAACTAAAGACCATTCCAATATCCCCATTTCACCAAGCTGAATTTGCGGATTACTACGGTTCAGACGGACTTTAATTTGTTCGTTGCGACTAATTGGTAATTGTTCAATGACTTTTAAATTTGCTTCTTGATTTTGTAAGTTAGTTATAACTATCCGATAACTATAAGTAATCCTTCGATTGTTGCCAATCAGTTTTTTGTCTACCTGACGTTCTACTAAATCACGCTCAATTTTGAAACCTTCGTCAATTCCTAAATTCAGCTTGAACTCTTGCCCTGGTGCAACATTCTCTAATTGAGTTGTTCCCACAAATGCATTATCTCGGAAAATATTCGCTTTCCCTGGTAACAAAGTTACACCATTGCTACTATTTTTCACATTTGCTTGTAGATAAGCAAAGCTAATCAAGCGTGGTATTGCCACATACTCAAAGCTACATGGAAAATCGTCGTTAAAAATTGTCGTTTTATGAGGTGCGCCGTCACTGGGAATGTTTCCACTACTCTTCACCTCAAAAGTGACTGCACTTCCTTCTCTAGAAACTTCTGCAATCAGGGTTTGTGCACTTACCAAATTTTCCTCTAGTTGTTCGGTTTCTAGTGTTGTGCTACCATCTCCACTGGCAGAAGGAGCCATAGCTACAGAAGGAGTTTGTATTGGTGCTACTCTTCGCATACGCAAAACCTCGGGTGGACGCAGTATGTCGATATACCAAGGTTCAAGTTTGGGTGGTAAAGTTCCCAGTCCAAGTTTTGCGGTAGACAGAGTCAGAGATACGTCCATCCAATCTTCACCAGTACTTTGGGTGACTTCAGCAAGGTAGGTGAGATTGATGGAATTGCTACTTGTATTGACTCGCAAGTCATACAGCGGAGTCCAACGAGCGCAACTGACTACGTAAGAGACTTCTAACTCAAACTCTCCAGCACCCGCAGGCTCAATTGCCACACTCAAGCTAAAACTTTCCTTAGGTGATGGTGTTTGTACTTGTTGCCATTGTTGACGCAGAACTTGTAGCTGCTTGTCTAGTTCTTGCTGTTGGACTTTGCACTCTCCTGTAGCAATAGCATATTCGCTGTACTGGCTTCCCATAAAGTTGAGAAAATCCAAAGTTTCGCTCAAGCTAAGGTTTTTCCGCGACAGACTCTGTGCAAAAGGTTCCTCTGTCTTTTCACGTAAACCTTCAATAAACTTTGACTGCAAAGCCAAAGCATCGATTTGTGCTTGCAGGAGGTTCCATTCTGCTTCTAATTGCTGGATTTGCCTTGTTAAATGGCTCAACCGTTCGGCGAAGGGTTCCGTGGAGAAAACTCGCTCTGTGCTGACTCCGGATAGGTGTACGACAACTTCACCTGTACCACTAACCCTGACTGACTCAGTTTCCATAGTCACTGGCAGTTGGATAATTTTTAATTCTCGTTCCTGTCCGGTGAGTGTGATCACCCGTGAAGGTCGTGCACTACTAACAGGTGCGATACGCTCGCTGTCTTGCCTCCGGCTTATCGCACCTCGTCGTGTCACAAGGGCTTGGTCAGTATAGACTGTCACAGATATAATTTCAGTTTCTACTGTTTTTCGCACAGCCGATGCTTCCTTTGTTAGTCACTGTCAGTTTTCTCTCATTGTGCATGCTTTTGCTGGTTATTTAATGGTATTGTGGACTGTCCCAAATATGTCCTCCATGTTTGCTGAAATGGGGAATTGCTAAATCGTTGATGATTTCAATCCAAAGGCAGATGCTTTACTGATTTAAAAATGTTAATAAAGTCAGTCTTATAAATAAACTTATACCTCTCTAACGATTTTCGTCTGCGTGAAAAACACTAGAACTTATTGTTTGATTTGCAAATTGCTTTGCAGCATCTAGGAGATACTCAAAATAGGTACGAGCAACGATAGAAAGTTGCTTACCAGCTAAGTAAACCATGTACCAATTCCGTTGGATGGGAAAGTTTTCTACATCCAGAATGGTTAAATCTTTACTCTCTGTCGTTAAAGTATGTCGAGATAAAATGGAGATTCCTAAGCCACCAGCAATTGCTTGCTTTATCGCCTCGTTACTCCCCAGTTCCAGCTTAACCTTGACCATCACTTTATGCTCATCGAATAATTTCTGCACAGCTCGCCTTGTTCCTGAACCTGGTTCGCGCATAATAAAAGGTTCATCAGCAAGACGTTCAATGGAAATATTTTTTTGCATTGCCAGAGGATGATTCGCTGGTGCTATAACGACCAAGGGGTTTTCTAAAAATGGCTGGTAATTGACATCCAGATGTTCTGGAACTTGGCTCATGATATACAAATCATCCATATTGCTGCTCATGCGTTCCAGAATGCCTTCATGATTTGTCACTTGCAGGGCGATATCAATTCCTGGGTAAAGTTGGCAAAATGAACCCAATAAACGTGGTACGAAGTACTTAGCTGTAGTAATGACTGCCAAGCGCAACTGTCCTTGCTTTAACCCTTTGAGATCTGCCACTTTCATTTCAAATTGGGCAATTGTGTCGAAAATCTGCCGACAGGTGGTAAACAGTTCCCGTCCTGCTTCCGTAAGATAGAGGCGCTTTCCTACCTGCTCAAACAAAGGCAACCCAACTGATTTTGTGAGTTGCTTAATTTGCATGGAAACAGTGGGTTGAGTGAGAAAGAGTTCTTCAGCGGCACGAGTAAAGCTACCGTGACGCGCCGCAGCCTCGAACACCTTCAACTGGTGCAGCGTCGCTTGGTTCAAGGGCTATTCTCCTTTAAGATTGATTTTTATAGATATAAATCTAGTATCACTGAACACTTGAAATTGATATAGCTTTGCTCATCCAAAAGTTACAAGTGTTGACGCTCTCAGCCTGCCTTACGGCTCTTGATGGGCATTCTTGCTTCGGCAATATAAGACAATACAGTTGCTGTTAGTGGTATTTAGTTTTGTAATAT
>NZ_QMEB01000416.1 GCF_012912135.1 Brasilonema bromeliae SPC951
CTGTACGGGCATTGGGTAAAGGTGGTCATAATTTAGCTGCCGAAGTAGAACGAATTGCAGCAACTTCTGGTGAAGTGCCTGCACCCAATGCTTCCACTGAGTCTGATATGTCCAGCATGGAAGGAATGTAAGAATGAAAACCCATAGAAATATGAACATGAATTCGTCTACTGCCGATTCGCACGCGGATATGGGAATGAAACCCAAAGCTACGCGAGCGCAACTTCTGGCAGTAACGCTGTTAACACTATTAGCCCTAGCATTCGGTGTTCTTATCGCCGCACTCTATGGCAACTTTACCATGAGTGCTAGGAATATGCAGCATGGGTCAACGCCAGGAATGAATATAAGCAACCAGTCAACGCCTGGGATGAATATGGATAACAACAACGAGTCAATGCCAGGAATGAATATGGGTGGCACGAAATCTCCGGCTCCAGTGTCATCGCTACCACCTGCTCCTATAAGCAGTGTCACTCAGACGAATGGTTTAGTTATGCCGCCAGGGATGATTATGACCTCTGATATGAGCATGGAAGCAATGGAAGATATGGCTGCAGTAGACTTGACAAAAATTACCTATACTGCTTCTGTTGATGCACGTGGGGATCAGGTTCTCCAGCCTAAGCTAGAGAATGGTGTGAAGGTTTTTAACCTCGATGTTTCTTTAATTAAGTGGAATATTTTACCAAATGTCCAGGTAGCTGCTTATGCCTTCAACCGTCAAGTTCCAGGACCGCGTATTCAGGTTACTGAAGGCGATCGCGTGCGAATGGTCGTCAAAAACAACTTACCAGAACCAACGACAGTTCATTGGCATGGCATGATTTTACCTAACAACATGGATGGTCCAGCCGATGTTACCCAAAAACCAATTCAACCGGGTGCAAGCTATACCTACGAGTTCACTGTCAAGCAACCAGGTACTTACTTCTACCACTCCCACAAAGATATAGACCGCCAGCAAACTCTAGGGATGTATGGTGCGTTCATCGTTGATCCTAAGAATAAACCTCAAACTCTTGCTTACAACCAAGATGTTGTGGTTCAGCTTCAGGAGTGGACAGTAAAGCAAGGTTACACCTTCCCAGCAATGCCAATGGAGGGGTTACTACCGAACTTTTTTACAATAAACGGTAAAGCTTACCCTGCTACTACAACTATCAATGCCAAGGTTGGTGAGAAAATCCGCTTCCGCTTTATCGGTTCCAATAATGCCTTTATCCACCCAATGCACATTCATGGTGGTCCGTTTAAGATCATCGAAACAGATGGAAGCCCTGTACCTGTTGCTGCCCAAATTGAAAAAGATACTATCAACGTGGCTCCTGGTGAACGTTACGATGTGATTTGGACAGCCCGTGAGAAAGGTAAGTGGTTGCTGCATTGTCACATTGCCCATCATGCAACAAACAACAACGTTGAGGTACAAGGCGCAGGTGGTTTAACAATGATTATCAACGTTACCTGATTTGAGAAAACTGACGGTAAGTAACTAAACCAAACACTACTGTATTATGGGTATGGTTCACGAGCGCATTTGTCTAATTTTGGTGATTTTAGCGTTGTAGGGTAAACACGGTAGTACCGCAAGGCGGAAGTCAAAAGTCAAAAGTCAAAAGTGAGCCAGTGCGGTGGACGGGTTCCCCGGCA
>NZ_QMEB01000057.1:0-9352 GCF_012912135.1 Brasilonema bromeliae SPC951
TAAAAATAAGCATCAATCTCTAGAAAGATTTATTATTCTTGCTAACACTTATAACCATATTAAGGATTCATTAACTTATCATTAAGTCATCCCATTCATCTCGAATCGGATGACTTGATACTCACAATAATTCGATTGACAGCACTTAGTCAATGCCAAAATTATTAAGTATTTATTAGCTTCTCTGGCTTTTGAACTCATAGAAGTTATGAAGCGTAGATTCAAAAAGCTTTGAGAAAGGTTTTGCCTATTTCAAACAATGAGGTGAACAGTTTTAGACTTTTTATGAATAACCATTTTTTAACCTTAATTGCCTAGATATTTAACCTTATATTTTGATACCATAATGCAATCTGAAATAGTAGAAAAATCTGGAGTAGTGTAGGGTGGGCACTGCTAATCAGATCCTGCATACTATATTCGGGTTTTAGTGGCAGTGCCCACCCTACGTGTGTTTCTTTTTATCAATAACCATTTTTTAACCTTGATTGCCTAGATATTTAACCTTATTTTTGATATATTTAAAAACCTATAGCAATCATAAATATTGATAAACAAGATCCCCGACAACTTCTGCGAAGTCGGGGATCTGTCGCTTTCAGACAACTCTTTGATTTTCACTATTTCTACCAAGGTAAGCGGCTACCATCCCAGGAAAAAAACTGTCCGCTATCGCCATCCTGAAGCTGTTCGATGACACCAAATAATTGATTAACTGTGCGTTCCACTGAAAACAATTTTTCAGGAGGTACATTTGCCTGAAATGGACGAGAAAGGCGTGTATCAGTTGTCCCAGGGTGTAACATGACTATCACAGTTTTGGGACTCGTTCTTTTATACTCAATGGCTGCTGTTCGCATTAACATATTGAGTGCAGCTTTGGAGGCTCGATACCCATACCATCCTCCGAGTTGATTATCACCAATACTACCTACCTTGGCAGAAATACTGGCAAAAATACTGCGCTCATGATGACGGAATAAAGGTAACAGGTGTTTGGCAAGCAGAATAGCCCCAATACTGTTGACTTGGAAGTAGTGCATCAAATATTCTGAATTGATACGTTTTAAACTTTTTTCTGGTTGCAAAGCACCCTCATGCAGCAATCCCACACAGTTAACAACTAAGTGCAACTTATTTACTGCTGCACTTATCTTTTGAACAACATCAATAATCTGCGACTCGTCAGTAATATCCATCGACAGACAAGTTAATTTGTCTGGATGTTCGCCTTCAAGAGTTAATAAATCAGCAGCGGACTCTGGCTGACGATAAGTTGCATAAATTTTAGCAAACCTGTCATCTTGCAGTAATTTTTGCACAAAACCCAAACCAATGCCTTGGCTTGCTCCTATGATGAATGCGTTAGCGTTGTTAAGTTCTTCGAGAAAAGACATTTGTTTTAATTAATAAAAGATCAATCTTTTTAAGATTATGAATAATCAGGGTTGGGTAACTTCATTACAATATAGCAATCCGAATTGAATCATGAGAAAACACGTAAACTTTACATCCAATGTAAAAGTCAAATTTTATTCAACCTTGGCGATTAGAAATCGCGGCTATACAGACGAAACCCGCCTACGCGGGTTATTCTATAAAGTCCACGTAGGTGGACTTTGTTTGTGTAGTAGCGATTTCTAATCGCCCAATTATTTCTTTCTCATGAGGAGTGATTTAGGATTGCTATAGGACACCCCAACCCACAACTTGAGTTATTACGTGACTAACTAGAGACAGATTTCTTATTCATTTCCCATTCCTCTCTATGTTTTTTCAAATTGACAATATATTGCTTTATCATGTGATCGCCCAAAAGGTCAGCGCGATCAAACAGACCTCCAACTGTCAAAGAACCTGGGGCGATTTTTAACAAACTATTTAAATGTCCAGCTATCCTATCAAGCCATTTATCGCCAATACCTAAACCCTCGTCATGAAGAACACCATCTTTGTCAAAATACTTCAAATGTCCAACGTGATAGTAGTCAATTATTGTGGGGGCATTAACTATATTCAACTTCTGAGTTCGGGGCAGATATTTAACTAAATTTGGGACTTTGACAGAAAGATCCGATTGACTCAGAGGAAGAAAAGGCACAAGATCATTATTATTAGCAAAACGAAATGTCTGGTTTACAAACTTCTTGTTGAATGCTTCAACAAAGTCTTCACTACCAACTTTAGGTTGTCCATAGTTATATAACCCGTTCGGGATAATGTTGAGTTCAAACAGACAATGAGCAGTAGCCATGACTGCTAAACCAGCTCCTAAACTATGCCCTGTAAACCACAGAGTTTTGTCTCCTTTATTTTTAATGTAAGGCTCTATTTTATCCCAAATTGACATCAGAGCGTAATATATTCCAAAATGTACGCCGTAACCTCCAGGTCCTTTAGTACGCTGTATGATTTGGGAATCTGTTAGCCAATCTATGATTTCTTGAGAACCGCGAAAACCAATAATCACTACCTCTTGATTTTCTAATACGATCGCTTGGGTATCTGTTAAACTCCAAGTATCACAGTCAAACCAATTTGGCTTTGTTTTATCTAGAGCAAGAGCTGCAACATTAAATTTTGAAATCCAACGCGGTACATCTTTTTGAAGGTTTGGATTTAGTTGTGAACCATTTTTATAAGCCAAAGAAGAAATCAGTCCCAAAGTATAGGCATTATTTGGGTGATAGCCAACTGCTTGTGGCTGAAAGTAAAAAGGATCATCCTGCAATGTCTCCATCACGTTTTGCTGATTGGTGATGAGTTGTTTCAATTTATTAAACATGACAGATCCTTGTAATGAGTTGCGTTTAACTTAGTATTCCCCTATACCCGCAACTCCTAGGATTTTGGTTATATCATGTTAGGATGAACACTTCAGGACTTACGCAAAATCATGAAAAATTAACCGCAAAGACACAAAGAACGCAAAGGTAAGAGGGTTTCAAAGGGTTTTTGCGTAAGTCCTACACTTATAAAAAACGAAGAACCTCACCCCGCCCTTCGGGCACCCCTCTCCTTGCTAAGGAGAGGGGCAGGGGGTGAGGTTGTTTGATTGTAACTAATTAGGCGAACTTGATATTACTTACCAATACAAAACTTACTAAAAATCCGGTCGAGAACAGATTCTGTCACTTCTTCGCCTGTAATTTCCCCTAAAGCATGAATCGCGTCTCGTAAGTCAATTGTCCAGAAATCAAGAGGTAACTGCTGGGCTATTGTCGCCTGGACTTGTTCTAGGGATGTTTTTGCTTTTATCAATGCGGCTGCTTGTCTTTGGTTAATTGCTAAATCTAAGTCTGCGGCTTGGACTTTGCCTGATTTGACTTGTTCTAAAATTGCAGTTTCTAGAGCATCAATACCTTGGTTTTGAGCAGCGGCTGTTTTGACAACATGGTTGATATTTGTTGGATATTCCACCATTTCAGGAGATGCTAAGTCAACTTTATTAATCACCAAAATTAAGGGACGATGTTGCACTTGAGAGTAGATTTCTTGGTCTAGTGCTGTCCAACCTGCTGTGGCGTCAATGGTTAAAAGCACTAAGTCGGCTGCACTGGCTGCACGGCGCGATCGCTCAACCCCTATCTTTTCTACTTCGTCTTGTGTTTCCCGAATTCCCGCAGTATCCAATACCTGCACAGGAATTCCACCGACAACTAACTGCGATTCCACAACATCGCGGGTTGTCCCAGGCAAATCGGTGACAATGGCTCTATCGCTTCTACTCCAAGCATTCAACAAACTCGATTTTCCGACATTCGGACGCCCAACGATCGCCACTTTTAAACCTGTCCGCAGCAATTCCCCTTTATCCGCAGTTGCAAGAATCTGAGAAATTTCTGCTGAGACTCTCTCAATTTCTGATATTATGACTTTATCATCCAGCGGAGCTAAGTCTTCCTCAAAATCTATCCTGGCTTCAATTTCTGCCAAGATATCTAAGGCGATCGCCCGTAGCTGACGAATCGGAGAAGCTAATTTCCCTTGTAAACCAGCGAGTGCTGTTTGTGCAGCTTGAGGCGATCGCGCTCCTACCAAATCCGCAATACTTTCTGCTTGAGTTAAATCTAGTCGTCCATTCAAAAACGCCCGCAAAGTAAATTCTCCTGGTTGTGCGAGTCTTGCACCATTTTCCAAACACAGTTGCAAAACTTCTTGCACCACCATAATTCCCCCATGACACTGGAACTCCACCACATCTTCACGCGTGTAAGAACGGGGTGCTTTCATAATCAGCAAAAGTGCTTCATCCACCAATTGCTGCGTTTGGGGATGGCGGATGTAACCATAAAGAATCCGGTGACTTTCCCAAACTTGATGTCCTGGTGCACAGAAAAGAGTTTGGGCGATGTGGATTGCTTGTGAACCAGAAACGCGGACAATTCCAACACTACCCTGCTGGGGAACAACAGCAGTGGCGATCGCGGCAATGGTTCCAGTAGTAGCAAAAATTTCTGACATTTGCGCCCTTTTAACCAAGACATTCAATTCTTTCTCGATTGTAGAGACTCTCAGAAGAAACAGGGTGTAGGGGAGCCAGTACTGAAGGAGGGTTTCCCTCCGTAGGTATCTGGCGTGTGTAAGGGAAAAAGCTGTTTCTTTTATCCATAACGGGTGGCGCGCCTAAGAGTGCGGGCACCCGAAGGCTCATCCAATTTCGCTCACCTCATTTAAACCCTTGTGGGTATGTCTGAAGCCCATTTACACACTCTAAATTTAACAAAAGAAAGGATAAGAGACACGGTAGACGGCTCACGAGTCCAAAAAGCTAATAGTAGAATAAAGTACAGAAAAGCTGTATGGAACGGAGGAAGGGAAATTGGATGAACTAAGGGCAGCACTAGAGCTAGCAAGCGACGAAGAATTGCAAGATCTCACGGCAATTCTGTTTAGTCGTAAGTTTAATCCTCTAGATTATGTTCACACACCAGAACCTATAGAAGTGCAAAGCAAAGGTCGCAAAGCTTGGCTAGATGCACTAGAGCAACGCTTTCGTTTTTTGGCTGCAGATGGAATAACGGTCTTGCGGGGACGCAGTCGTCAGGTGACTTACCGACAAGCGCTGATTCAAGTGTGTAAATATTTGAAAATACCTTATTCTAGTGAACTGACAACAGTTGATTTAGAAGCTGAGGTATTTCTGCACCTGTTGGGTCAGGTATGGAGAAAATTGCCAGAAAAGGATAAGCAAAAATTGACTGTGCGGATACAACGTCAGCTAGCAAAAGCAGAATTAACAGAACCGCTACCACTGACATTGCAGCGAGACCCCTTGGGGTTACTTCTCAAAGGCGGTAGCGCCCTTGCTGTCACTTCTGTTCTCCAGCCACTGTTGCTCAAACAAATTGCCCGTCAATTTGCAATGCACTTTGCGACATATCAAGTTGCCAAAGAAGCGGTAATTCAAGGTTCTGGAGCAGTAGCAAATCAGTTTCAAAATTATGCCACACTGCAGATGGCAAAGCAGGGTATGAGTGTTAATGCCGCTCGTTATGGAGTCACTCGCAGTGTGTTTGCCTTTTTAGGACCAGTGATGTGGAGTTGGTTTCTTGCGGACTTGGGGTGGAGAGCGATCGCCACTAACTACGGTCGAATTATACCTACCATATTTGCCCTAGCTCAAATTCGTCTGACTCGTGCTGAATGTTGGGAGCCTGCTTGAAACCAGCTTTTCGTCATCCCAACCCTAGTTTGCAATCTTCTTGGAACTATGCCCAACTGGGAATACTCGTCTTCCCATTGCTTCCGTTTCTCGGCGCTGTGGGTATAGTTTTAGCAATCTTGGGATCTTGGTTCACTCAATACCGCGCAATTATTCGCCGTCCCCTCCACTGGGGATTTGCGCTTTTGAGTGTCTTCATGCTCATCACCGTTAGTTTTGCCAACGACAAAACGGCGGCTTTTCTGGGCTTATTTAATTTCCTACCGTACTTTTTAGTTTTCGCTAGCTTTAGCACGCTTATTCAGACACCTGTACAACTGCGACACATGTCTTGGATTTTGGTGCTTGGTTCCCTACCAGTGGTGATTCTTGGATTTGGGCAGTTGTTTTTAAACTGGTCTTCTAAAATAAGAATTTTGTGGTTTGTCGTGGAATGGGAGATAGAACCTGGAGGACAACCACTAGGTCGCATGGCTTCCGTATTCATGTACGCCAACATCAATGCTTGTTATCTGATGATAGTTTTCATCCTAGGGATAGGGTTGTGGTTGGAAAGCTATCGGCGTCTGAGGAGACACGTAGACAACAGCAAAAGGGAACAACACAGGGAGAGAGTCACAGAGGGAGGAGGAAAACTTCCCTCACTCCCTCAGTCTCCCTACCGAACGTTCTTTTTCCTAACAGGAGTGATGATTGCCATTTTTGTGGCGTTGATTTTGACTGACTCGCGCAATGCTTGGGCGATCGCTATTTTTGCTTGTTTAGCTTATGCGGTTTACGAAGGTTGGCACATTCTTGTGGCTGGTGTTGCTGGTATCGTCGCAAGCGTGCTTTGTGCTGCTTTTGCTCCTTTGCCTATAGCTCAATTGTTTCGTAAGCTTGTTCCCGCTTTCTTTTGGGCACGTTTAAACGACCAACTGTATCCTGATAGACCAATCGCGTTACTTCGGAAAACACAGTGGCAATTTGCATTGTCTTTAACTCAGCAACGTCCTTGGACTGGTTGGGGTTTACGCAATTTTACTCCTCTGTACGATGCACAGATGCATATTTGGTTGGGACATCCCCACAATTTGTTTTTAATGCTATTTGCTGAAACTGGTTTTCCCACGACTCTTTTATTCTGTGGCTTACTCGTTTGGATATTTATTGCGGGTGTCCAACTTTTGCAAAAGTTAAAATCTGTAGATCAGGCAGAAGATAAATTGATATGTTTCAGTTATCTTCTGGTATTTGTGGGCTGGGTGTTATTCAACACAGCAGATGTCAGCTTATTCGATTTTCGCCTCAATACGATCTCGTGGTTATTTTTAGCTGCTATTTCTGGAGTTGTCTATCGCCAGAACCATTACCAAAGGCTACAGGTTAAATAAAAACTCATTATATAGGTCATTGCTCACTGGCCAGATTTTTCCGAAGATACACTGTGGTTTATCAAGTTATACGTTAATAAAATTACTTTTATACGACTGTGACCGTGTATGTGGCTCATCCCGCATTTCGTCACGTTCGCTGATTGTTGGGAAGATGTGGGAATACCTTTTTGTAGTGTTTTCCTACATGACGGGCATCTGTTGTAGATGCCCTTACTTTTTTAAGAAGAACTCAGAATTTGTATAATATCATGTCATAGCAGCGCTTTCATCGAAACCTGAAGTCCAAGAAGCCTTTAAAAAAAACTTCCAGCAAATTTTTCAAGTGTTGCTGCGTTATTTGGGGTCAGATAAACAAGTACGGTACTGGTGTGATCATGGTAAGTCGTTTAGGACTTAAAACAATGACAGGTCGCACAATCACTCTCAAAGGGGTAAAACCTGAAGGTATTGTTGTCGCATGTGAAAAAACTTTTATCTATATGGTCTTGTTGAACCAGCAACAGGAGATAGTTTCTTTTGGGAGTTTTCTCACTTGGATAGTATGTGTTTTCAAGATTTTTTAGACCTTTTTTCAAAAGCATACCCTGAGGTGTTAAATTTGGTTCAGATGGACTTTTGGCATTTCACAAGTCCTTGGATTTAAAATGGCCTGATAATGTTATCCCAATTTTCCAGCCACCAAATAGCCCTGAGTTAAATCCTATAGAACGTTTATGGGAACACATCAAGTACGAATTGTCCTGGGAACATTGCACAACTTTAGATCAGTTAAGACAGAAGTTATACCAATTCGCGTTCAAAAGCGTAATTTAGAAATTTTGATTGTCTAGTTCCATCAAGAACTATCGCTATTTGAAAGTTACGGTTTAGAATGCAGTTTAGTATTAAAACAGGTTCACAGATTCTATCTCATCCGAAGCGATTGCCTACGGCAGAGCTACGCTTAACGCCTCAATTTGTGGATGGGATTACATCACCTGAGCTTTATTAAGTGCAACTTCATAGAGAATTGGTATTAGGTTTAGGAGAAAGCGGAAGATGATAATCCGAGTCCAACAATGCTTTTAAGCCTCTCAAAATGTTGCACTTTGCCCAGTTCACTACTTCTCAGGTGGTGGTAAGTTGTCGCCCACTTTTTTTGTTGAACCTTTCATACGACAGTGCCAGTCGCCAAAGGTATTTTGAAAACAGATACCCGCGCTGGTATATTGCTCCACATTGCAGTTCTTTCCAGGCAAATGACTTCTACCCCTAATCTCATAACAAGTATGATTAGTGTAGCTGCCTCGAATATCGTATACGGGTTTGTCCATATTTATGCTTAAATGCTCCCCTCTTTGGTTAGTGTTATATTCCAGGTCGGTTACATTGGCTGGGCGAGATTTAGGGGCAATCTGAAGAGTGAGATCGCTGATAAGGCGTATAAAACTGCTAAAACCACCTTGACCAGGAGTCCCAAACTGCGATTCCTGGTCGCACAGAAAATACATCTTTGCCTGCTCGACGCTAGGCGCTCCTTTTTTTGGTTCTACCCTCGATGAGCAAGTCTGAGGTTGGCGTGCTGTTCCATACGGAAGAGTCTGAGCAGTTAGTATGGTAGGCGTTAAAACCGTTAGCAGCGTACAGCCTATTATCCCAAGAGTAAACCTTACTTTCACGTTAATTCCTCTATATTTGTCAACATCAAAACTGTAAAGACCCACCATCTGAAATGCTGTAAAAATTTCCCATAAGGAATTTGAGCCACCAGATTTCATTCCTCCCTACAAAGCATAATTGTGTGCTTCCGGAAAAATACCAAAGTTTCTGGTCAGGAATGTGTCTAAGTTACGGATTTTGTGTGAAATTACATATTGAAAAGTTATATCATTCGCCTACGGCTCCGTTCGCTTCGCGAAATGCCCAAACCTCCAACCACCAAAATAAACTCCACCCCTGGTGTATCCTTCCACTGCCAAACTACCGGTCTTTAGCCCTTGAAGTAGTTCACTCCTAAAGAACTCTGATTTTCAGCGCAGACCCGCGTAGTTTACTTTTTAGCAACATACCTAACACCGAGTAAATTTCCATATAGTCCTTATTTTTACAGTAGTGGAAGCGTCAATGATGACAGCAATTTTCCGATCTATAGACGAAGTTTGAAACAGGGAGTGAGGGAGTGTAATCACTTGAAAAGCGCTGAAATTTTGCTGGTGATCGCCCCAAAGGATTTGATATGACTTGTTGTTTTCTGAATGCGTTCTTTAAATTTTTGTGCTTTTTGCTCGTCAGGAATTTCTGCCATCAAAGTTTCTATAAGTTGGGTTTGAGT
>NZ_QMEB01000057.1:9362-21692 GCF_012912135.1 Brasilonema bromeliae SPC951
GGTTTAAAGCATCTTTGATGAGAATGACGCTAGAAAAAGGACCAACAAAACTAATGAGTTCTCGCCGACAACGATCTAAAAACTCCGGATCGCTAATTGCAGGATAGTTTCCAAGGGCTTGGTATGAACTGCTAGGATTTGCAAGTTTTGCTAAGTTAGGTTCAACAACAAGTTGGAGGCGATTTCTAAACTCTTGTGCCTTTTTTGCATCAAAAATTTCCCTAGCTAGCGCTTCGGTGAATTCCTTTTGGGCTATCTGTGGGCTTTGTTCCAAAGTATTTTTCATCAAAACACTGGCGATTGGACCAACAAAACTAGTTAATTCTCGCCCGACAAATTCTAAAAATTCTGGGTTGAGAGAGACTGGTGTTTGTGTATGCGATTGAGTATTTGTTTCGCTGTTTTGCTTTTCTTGCCCATGTGTAGTGTTAGTTTGAATTTGCGGTGTTTTCGGTAACGGACTCGAAACCCCACCCAGTGACAATGATGAGTTATTATCATTAAGTTCAATGAAAACTTCTTTTGCTGACTGGTATCGCTCTGTGGGTACTTCTGCTAACATTTTTTCTAGTATGCGAGCAAAAGAGTCACTGATATTGACATAAGAGCGCCATTGCCAGTTTAGAGAACCATCCATCAACACATGTGGCATTTTCGCAGTCAAAAGAATAACCGCAGAAACAGCAAGTGAGTAAATATCACTTGAGGGGTAGCAATGTCCTACACGCAGCTGTTCTGGTGCAGAGTAGCCAATTTTGCCCACTACTGAACTGTGAACTGAGTATTGGTAATTCGGAGATTGGGCTGATAATATCTCGGTCAATTTCTCCTTAACCACGCCAAAATCAATCAGCATGGGTTTAGATTCGTTATGGCGAAGCATAACATTTTCCAGTGAAATATCCCGGTGAATAATCTTGCGATCGTGGATATATTCCAAAACTGGTAGCATATCTAGTAGCCATGCTCTGACTTCAGTTTCGGAAAATGGTCTACCTTTATTAGAAAGACGTTCCGATAAAATTTCTGAGTAATTTTTGCCATCAATATATTCTAGGACAATAAACAGCCGTTCGTTCTCCGTCAACCAAGCCAGAAATTTAGGAATTTGAGGATGCTGAATTTGGTATAAAACTTTAGCTTCCCGCTCAAATAACTCTCTTGATTTACGAATAATTTCTGGTTTCGTGGTTGCAGGTAAAAACTCTTTGAGAACACAAGCTTCTCCAAAGCGCTGAGTATCCAATGCTAAGTAAGTTCGTCCAAACCCTCCTTGTCCAAGAATTTTCTTAATCAGATAACGGTTATTGATTAAAGTTCCTGGGTTTATTTCTGTAGTCATTTTAAGTTCTTATTTAATTATGAGTAGCATTTTGGATTTCATAGGGTTAGAATTTCAAGATTATGCATTTTGGGAAAAGAGGAAAAAAAGTGACATACGCCCTTGCGGGACTGCGTGAGGCTTCTCGTGGTTTAACGACTTGAGTGTCGGACATGAGCGCTCCGGTGTGTTCCGTTCCGTAGCTACGGCGAATGAGACGCGTATCTCCTGCACCAGACGCTTACGCTTTAGCCCAACAGCGGAACGCACCACTCCAATTATGGGGATGTATGCAACGGTAATACTTGACATTAGGAGTCGTTAATGCATTCATTGCTGGTAGATGATGTACAATCCCAGCAATACCTGTTCCTCCCGCAACAGGCGGACGTCAAAAGAGCTATGGGCAATAGGGCGCTTACAGGCGATCGCCACTTTGGAAAGATCCTTGTCAGTCATCGTAGCGGAGCCCAAGCAGGAAGCTCATTTATAAAGTTTTATAAGAAGAAAAAGATGGCAAAAGCTCATACCAAGTATGTAAAACACCCGTAGTCTTTGCTTTCGTCAGAAAACTGAGAATGCTTTTCAAAGCTTAACAATGTCATCGTAACTTTACAAACATAGTATAAAGAATTGGTTGGATAACAAAAATACAGTCAACAATAACTATAGCCAAAGCTATAGTTTCGCTAACCTATGCAGCCGATTCGCACTTTTAATGTTTCCCCTTCACTACCGCAGCGACTTGAGCCACTGCGGAAGCTGGCATATAACCTGCACTGGGATTGGAACGTTGAGACGAAAGACTTATTCCGACGCTTAGACCCTGATTTATGGGAGTCTAGCCGTCACAACCCGGTTTTAATGCTCGGTACTATTAGCCAAGCGCGTCTGTTGGAAGTCGTGGAAGATGAAGGCTTCCTGGCACAGATGGATCGAGCCGCGCGCCAGTTAGAGGATTATTTGCAAGAGCGTACCTGGTATGAAAAACAAAGAATTGGTCATGCCTCAGACGAGAAAGGACAAGAATATTACGCCTATTTCTCGGCGGAGTTTGGGCTGGTAGATTGTTTGCCAGTCTATTCTGGAGGCTTGGGAGTTCTTGCTGGGGATCACCTCAAATCTGCTAGCGATTTAGGGCTACCTTTGGTTGGTGTGGGCTTACTCTACCAGCAAGGCTATTTTGCTCAATATCTGAATGCTGATGGTTGGCAGCAAGAACGTTACCCAATCAACGACTTTTATAATATGCCTTTGCACCTGGAACGCAATCCTGATGGCTCAGAATTGCGGATTGGAGTCGATTATCCAGGGCGTACTGTCTATGCTAGAGTTTGGCGTGTACAGGTGGGATCAGTTCCCCTGTATATGCTCGACACTAACATTGAACCCAATAATTCTTACGACCACAACATCACAGACCAGCTTTACGGTGGCGATATCGATATGCGTATCCACCAAGAAATTATGCTGGGTATCGGTGGTGTGCGAATGCTAAAAGCCCTTGGGTATAACATCACCGCGTATCATATGAATGAAGGTCACGCGGCATTTTCTGCCCTAGAACGTATCCGCATTCTTCTTCAGGAAGAGGGGCTGAATTATCCCGAAGCTAAACAGGTGGTGGCTTCCAGTAATATCTTTACAACTCACACACCAGTACCAGCGGGAATTGACTTGTTCCCCCCAGACAAAATGTTGTACTACCTGGGATATTACGCTGATGTCTTTGGGTTAAATAAAGACCAATTTTTAGCTTTGGGACGCGAAAATACTGGAGATTTGTCTGCGCCTTTTAGTATGGCGGTTCTGGCACTGAAAATGGCGACATTCTCTAACGGTGTGGCACAACTGCATGGTGTGGTGTCACGGCAAATGTTTAAGAATTTGTGGCTAAATGTGCCCACAGAGGAAGTGCCGATTAAAGCAATTACAAACGGCGTTCATGCTCGCAGTTGTGTTGCTAAATCTACACAGGAGTTGTATGATCGCTACCTAGGACCAAGCTGGTCATCAGCACCGCCTGATAACCCTTTGTGGGAACGGATGGACGCGATCCCCGATGAGGAGTTGTGGCGTAATCACGAGCGCTGCCGCTTGGATATGATTATGTATGTCCGGGAGCGTCTGGTGAAGCATTTGCGAGACCGTGGGGCTTCTCCCTCAGAAATTGCCTCTGCACAAGAAGTTCTTGATCCCAAAGTTCTAACTATTGGCTTTGCTCGTCGCTTTGCAACCTACAAACGTGCTACTCTGTGGATGCGCGATGTTGAGCGAATCAAGCGGATTTTGTTGGGCAACAAAGACCGTAAAGTGCAGTTTGTGATCTCTGGTAAAGCACACCCCAAGGATATTCCTGGTAAGGAACTTATCCGTGATATCAATCACTTCATCGACGAACAGGGCTTGGAAAAGCAGATTGTGTTTGTTCCCAACTACGATATTTATATCGCTCGGTTGATGGTCGCTGGTTGCGATATATGGTTAAACACACCACGCCGTCCACGCGAAGCTTCTGGTACGAGTGGGATGAAGGCAGCTATGAATGGTTTGCCGAATTTAAGCGTACTTGATGGTTGGTGGGATGAAGCTGATTATGTTCGTACTGGTTGGGCGATTGGACATGGGGAAATGTATGACGATCCCAGTTACCAAGATGAAATAGAGGCAAATGCTTTTTACGATTTGGTGGAAAAGGAAGTTGTCCCTCTGTTCTACGACCGGGATGTCGATGGTTTGCCTCGCCGCTGGGTTGATAAAATGAAAGACGCAATCCAGTTAAATTGTCCGTTTTTTAATACGGCACGGATGGTGCGAGAATACGCAGAACGGGCTTACTTCCCAGCAAGCGATCGCTACCACACTCTCACTGCTGATAAATACGCCCCAGCTAAAGAGTTAGCTGCTTGGAAAGACAATCTCACTGCACACTGGTACGACATCAAAATCAAAGATGTTGAAGTATCCTCAGGAGCAGATATTGAGGTTGACCAAATTGTTAACGTCACAGCTAAAGTTGACTTGGCAACTTTGACGAACAAGGATGTACAGGTGGAACTGTATCAAGGTGCCATTGATGCTGATGGTCAAATTGTCAACGGTGTGCCTGTGGTCATGAATTACCAAGGAGAAGATAAGGATGGTTTAAGTATTTACACTGCTGAAATAGTGTATAACATATCTGGTTTACAAGGCTTGTCTTTACGAGTGTTGCCAAACCACAAATACCTCTCCAGTCCTTATGAGCCAAGGGTGATTGTTTGGGCAGAGTAAAGAAGTGAAAAGTCATTATTTTTACTTTTGACTTTTTGAGGGGATGACAATGTAACCTGTGGTGCGTTCGCCAAGCACTAGGTTACGTTGCTCCCCCCAATACCACCAGTATGCAGCGACATAAGCACAGATGAGGCTATCGAGTTTGTCTTCGACTTGTTTGAGGGCTGCGCCTGTGGTGGGAATTTCGGGAAGAAATGAACAAGAGAGGCGCAGAGAACACAGAGGGGGATGGAGAGAGGGTAAGATTTCTGTGATGTAATTGTAGAGTTTGATGAGTTCGAGGCGGCGATCGCTCAAACGTCCTTTTTTATATTTAAGAATTCGTTCTAAGCCAAATAAATGAACTATGGCTGGATGGGGAAAGACTTCTATTTGATATCTGCCTGGTTTTTGTGGTTCTATTGTTGGTGCGTGGGCAAAACCACGGGCTTCTAATTCTAAGCCAAATTTTACTGTCCTTTCTGCAAAAGGTAGGCCCAGATTTGCTGGATAGCATCCAGCGTGATATTTGCCAAAGTGTTTGTGGGTTAATTTGTCGGGTAGGCGACTTCCAGTAGCGTTAGGAATGAGGGTGGGTGCGTCTACACCGATAATGGCGGGTTCCTCTGGTGTAACGCAAATATCAATCCAGGTTAGGATGTCTGCAATAGATTCTTTGCGGTCTATATCTTGTATTTGCAGTTTTCCGTCTATGAATTCTAAGTAGCATAAGCCGCTGGGTTGGGATTTCCAGCCTAAGTCAATTCCGAGAAATTTCATTGTTGAATTAATGAGACAATTTCAATCATATCCTGATGATGAGTTCTAATAAAATTTTCGGCGTTGCTGAATTTGGTAATGAATTTGATAGTGCACGATGTTCAATTTTCGGCAAATTTATGTAGAGACGTTGCATCCGAAAGTTCTACATCAATGGAAATTTTGAAATTCATATCAAGATTTCAGCAACACCCAAAAATCCGTTCCAAATCTAACACAAAACCAGGTAACACATCCTCACCCGATAAACTTTTAGGAGAATTGAGAACTTCCACCGCAACATGAGGACGATAAATTTCCACTCGTTTCTCTTGAGGATGAATCAACCAACCAAGACGCAAACCATTCTCTATATATTCCCGCATTTTAGCTTGAGTATCTTCTATATCGTCACTTTCCGAAACCAACTCCACCGCAAAATCAGGACACAAAGGAAGGAACTTCTTTCTTTGTTGTGGTGTTAATCTTTCCCAACGCTCTATAGTTATCCAAGATGCATCAGGAGAACGAGTTGCACCATTTGGGAGTTTAAAACCTGTCGAAGAATCAAAAGCTTTTCCGAGATTATTTTTACGGTTCCAAATGCCTAAATCAATATAAAATTCAAAATTGCGATTCCCCGTTTCTCCTCCCGTTGGTGACATTATAATTAATTCCCCTTGAGCATCCAATTCTAAACGTAATTCTTGATTAACAGCGACAAGTTGTTCAAATTCTTCATCAGTTAATTTTAGCGATGGAGGTAACTGTAAAATTAACGCGCTCATAATTAAGTACTACCATGACAAGTGAAATGACAAGTTAAATAATGCTGCTTTCATGACTTCTTCTCACTAAAAATGCTTGCTGGCGACGTGTGATGACTTCTTCGTTAAAATCAGCAAACATTTTATCTGACATATCCTCCCAGCAACCAGCAAACTGCATCGTTTGCTCAATTGTAACTTGAGATGCTTCTGTAGAGACGTTGCATGCAACGTCTCTATATTGACGTCTTGATAACAGTTTTGGTCTGATCACCAAGCGTATTGGACTATTGCACCAAAATCGAGCGTATCAAAATGCTCATAACCTCACCTGTGTTGCCAGTTGGCACAAGGGGACTCCAATCACCAATAGAGGCGTATTTGAGTTGGTGCAGAACGCGAATTGTGCTCTTTACGGCTTTAGGAGAACCAACCAGTGTATGTTTGATGGGTTCTCTTTTTGAGGATGCTTGAGAGTTAGTTTGATTGGGGATGGGTGCATTTGCGTTGTCAGCACTGGACAAAAAGCTTTGAGTTATCGATTGTAAAGAATAATTTGCACCATATTTGGGTACCACCGCGTTTGCTTCCCCTTGCACGTATTGTTCCAACTCCAATTGAGTAATTACTTGCTCGTCATACCCGATCGCTTGTACTTGTGTCATGATTTATGTATCTCCATTCAATATGGGGGTTTATAAAGCGATCGCTTGTCCAATTGGCCCTGGAAGCGATCGCTTTTTGCTGTATCTTGCAGCAATATATGTATCATAACTCATAACGCACTATATCGCAATCTTTTTAGTATCTTAAAAGATGACTTTGCTCTCTATGCGAATCTTAAGGCGTACTATAGGATGCGAAAGCGATGATGGAGATAGCGACGTGAGCAAACGATTTACTGTAACTCTTCCAGACTCAGTATTTGAAGATTTAGAGGTATTGGCAGATGCACAAGGCAGACCAACAGCCAACCTCGCAGCTTTTTTAATTGAAATTGGTATCAAGGAGACTAAAGAACGCGGCGAATTCCCAGAAAAACCAGAAAAACCAAAAACCTCCAAAGCAAAGAAGGCTAAGGAGGAGGGATGAACCAAAATACTATTGATCTATAAGAGCTTGTTCTAAGTAGCAAATAACCTAGACAATCGTCGTCATTTATTGACAATCATCCCCATTTTCTTCTATTAGTTCATCAACAAGCTTTCTTAGCCGTTCTTGCCAGTTGGGGACGGCTTTTAGCTTTTCTTTAACACCTTTCCTTACAGCAAAGCACAGTGGTGACTTATCAAAAGGTTCTTCATTAAAAGATTTTGCACCAAGTTTATTATTTTTCTGGAATGGCATACAAATACCTTGTATATGTTATTCTATTCACATATAGCACAAGTATTGAGGGTCGAACAATGCTTTTATCCATCAAGACCAAGTTAAAACTGAACGAAGTCCAAAAAACAGTTATGAGCAAACACGCAGGTATTGCGCGTTTTACGTTCAACTGGGGGCTTGCTACTTGGAATAGTTTTGTTAAAGATGGATTAAAGCCTAACAAGTTTATCCTAAAGAAATTCTTTAATAACCATGTCAAACCTGAATTTGAATGGATTAAAGAGAAAGGTATTTGTCAAAAGATTACTCAATACGCTTTTGATAATTTAGGTGATGCATTCTCTCGGTTTTTCTCCAAGAAAGGTGATTATCCTAAATTCAAGAAAAAAGGTCATCATGACTCTTTCACTATTGATGCTAGCGGCAAGCCCATCCCCGTTGGTGGTAAATCAATAAAACTACCTACTATCGGCTGGGTAAGAACCTATGAAGGTCTGCCTCATACCACTTGCAAATCAATCACAATATCGCGAGTTGCGGACAGTTGGTTTATTGCTTTTGCTTATGAACAAGAACACGAGCCAACTGTTAAGCAGCATGATGTTGTAGGAGTTGATATAGGTGTCAAGGAATTAGCTACACTCTCAACGGGCGTAGTGTTTCCTAATCCGAAGCACTACAAAACCCATTTAGAAAAACTTCGCCGATTATCTAGAAAGTTTTCGATAAAGACGAAAGGTTCTAATAATCGGTACAAAGCTAAAATACAACTGGCTAAGCATCATGCTAAGGTAGCCAATCTCAGAAAGAACACTCTTCACCAAATCACTACTTTCTTATGCAAGAACCACGCAAAAATAGTAGTAGAAGATTTGAACGTTTCTGGGATGCTATCTAACCATAAATTAGCTCAAGTCATAGCTGATTGTGGGTTTCATGAGTTTAAACGCCAGTTGGAATACAAGGCGAAAAAGTTTGGTTGTGAAATAATCATTGCTGACCGTTGGTTTCCATCAAGTAAAACCTGTTCCAATTGTGAGCATATCCAAGATATGCCACTAAAAGAAAGAACTTACAACTGCAAAAGCTGCGGACATTCGATGGACAGGGATTTAAACGCAGCAATCAATCTATCACGTTTGGCTAAAGCGTGAAAGCTTACTGAGGGATAGCCGCTCCCATGCTCCCTTTGAAGTAAGAAGTAAATGTCTAGACTTGTCTAGGATTTATATAGCAGCAGCATGGCTTTGTACAAGTACGCCAGCGTGGTAGTCATATAATTATGCAATTGCAAACAGAAGACTCAACAATAACTGTTCCTGTCCCTGCTCACGATGAGCTACGTACTGGCACTTTGCGCTCTATTATTCGCCAGTCAGGACTTCCTCGCGCCCTTTTTGAAGTGGACTCATGACGGCGATCGCCCCCAGTAGACGCTTTGCACTATCGCACTACTGCATTAACAGCCAAAAGAAGTGCGATACGCTAGCAGCGTCTGCTTTCCCGCAGCGATAGCGAAGCGCTACTGCCTAAGCGCAAAGCGCACGCTACGCGAACGGCAGATCGCTCCCCACCATCACACTCCTTTTCGCTTCACATATCCATACTGTTTATCTAGTTTCCACGAGATAGCCGATCCAAAACATCAATCTTCACCCCCAGATTCACCACTCCGGTGCCATCACGACGTTTAATCTCGGCATTATTTAATGCAACAATATAAGGCTGACCGTTAATCACAGCAATGATTGGTCCACCTGAAGAACCACCTGTTGTGTCGCAGTCGTGAAATAATATATTTTGTTCATCCCGGAGAATGCTGCATCCATGTTGAACACTCGCAGTCCAGCCAGGACCAGCGCTGAGGAAATCATAGCCGCGTTTTTTGGGGTTAGGAAAGTCGCCGGAATACCCAACAAAGATAAATTTTTTCTGGTTCTTGATTAAAGTGGACGAAGGCAGGGATTTCCAACCCAAGTAACCGTATTTTTGACCGATAGGCTTGTTCAGTTGTATTAATGCCCAGTCGTTTGTCTGGTTAGTGACTGCATCATTAGTGAAATCTGTACCGTAAAGAATTTTTTCTGCTAAAGCAGTATCATTATCATCTTGTAGCTCACGGTTGATAACGTTGGGCATAAACGCGACTCTCTTGCTCAATTGATGCGTTTCTGGATTGATAACACAATGAGAATTGGTGAGGACAATATTTTCAGCAATTAGGGTTCCAGTGCAAGTATAAGCATTACCATCGGTACTTTCGCCAACAATACGACCTATTGTTGACCACGGGTATTTACGGCTAATCATGGGGATGCGATCGTCCGGACCAATTATTGCGCGAGTGTCATCAATGGGTTTTTCTGAACGTGCGAGTCCTGATGGTTGAAATGGCTTACCAGTACCTTGTATTTTGAATTGACCTGCATCAGTCGCTTTGATGAATTTTGGCGGCGCTGCTGTTGGCGATTTGGTATCAACTCGGTTAACTTGGGCGTTCACTGATGCCCAACTAGCCATTGTCACTGCTGCCAGAAGACCTGCAAAAATACGCGCACAAGGTTGGTTGTAGAAAGGTTTTGTAGCCATGATAAATACTCCTTAATTGCTTAAAATTGTTGAACTCGTTTCTCAATTTGAACTAGAAAAGAAGGGAAAATGCATATCATCTAGGAGCATCCCAATTTTGCAAGAACATGTTTGTCATTGCGTTAGCGTAGCGTGTCCGAAGGACATACGAAGCGACAGCGTAGTGAAGCAATCGCAAGATGTGGGATTGCTTCGCTCCACCCTCCGGGTTCGCCAGTCGCCTACGGAGGGAAACCCTCCTGCAGCGCTGGTCTCACTACGTTGCGCTCGCAATGACAATTCATCACCTGGATTTGGTATAACTTACACATTTGGGATGCTCCCCATCAGTGCCACTCACCCTGCAAAGTGAAAGCCGCCCAATAATAGGGATTTTGTAAATCTTTTTGTTTCCACATATGTATTTGTGTAGCTCTAAGCGCAGCAGTAGGAGATTTCCGTTGCTGCAACATTTGTTTGTAAAATTCCTGCATCAGTAGTGATGTACTCTTGTCGTTAACGCTCCACAATGAAACTGCTACACGCGCTCCACCTGCATACATTAGCCCCCGTGTCAACCCCATCAACCCTTCGCCCTCGACTTGCTGACCGAGTCCGGTTTCACACGCACTTAGTACAATTAACTCTGCTGGGTAATCGAGGTTGAAGATGTCGTTTAGCCGCAGAAAGGATCTTTGGGATTTACCTTGTTTATCTACCGTAGACAGCACTATTCCAGATAATTCTGGGTTTTGCTCATCAAAGCAACCGTGAGTAGAGAAATGGAGTAGGCGGTATTGGCTCAACTGTGGACTCGTTGCAAATTTGTAATTCGCATCAAAACCAAAAGCCCAGAGGCGTTCCGGTGATGAGACTAGTGCCATAATGTTTTCAGCCTCTTCTTTAGAATGTTGCAGTTTGGAAAACTTTCCACTACAAGCCCGTCTAAGGGCAGACCGTTCTAGGTTGAGTTCCATAGATGAAGAACTATCCTGGGGTTTATTAGTCGTGTCATCCGCACTGAATATTGGATCGGCAAGGATGGCTAAAGTTTTGGGAGCTATTTTCCGCCCTTTGAGTTTCTGCCGATGAGTCGCAAGGCTGGATACTGAAGGCAGATTGATTATTTCATGATTGACAATCAAGGGTTGATAATTGACCTCTGCCCTGCTGCTAGGGGAGGGGAGTGTTTCTTGCTTCCCGTTTCCTTTTACAGAAGAGGGCTGCGGTGTAAGATCAGCCAGCACTGCAAAGGGAATTTTATATAAAATCCCATCAGTAACAACGACTAAGCGTTTTTGTCCCAGCTTATTAGCCACAGGTGCAAGAATAAGTTGACTGAGTTCGTTAGCAGCTTTGGCAGTCTGCGCAAGCGCTTTGGCTTTGTCTTGTGCGCTTGCTCCGTCAATTGACCAACCGTGTAAAAGTGTGTATAAAGTATCTGCTGCTTTTTTTATCTCTTCTTGTTTGGGAAGTTCGTAGCTTTGAAAAGAATCAGGAGTTACTGCCCAAAGATAGCTGTGTTCTTTACCCAAGGAATACTGCAACAACAGCGTATCTTTATCCAGTTGTTGTTGGATTCCTGGCAACTTCAGCAAGTTTTTTGGATTAGTTAATTCTGCACGTTCTGGGTTAATAGCACGGATTTTTTCTTCAATTTCTTTCTGTTGGTTTAAGAAATTTTTAATTTCTTTTTCGGTAGTCGCTATCAGTTGGGCGGGTGGTGATTTTTGATTCAGTAGCCCTGATAACTGTTTTTCTCTAGCATCAAGTAGCAGCCGTAAACGGCTTTCTTCTGCCAAGAGTTTTGGATCAACTCCTTTGCGGATTTCTGCACCAGCTGAGTTTAAAAGTTCTATCAAACCACGGGCGCGGGAACGTTCGCTGATGTGCAGTGCAAGAGCATCATACCCTTTTGATGGGTTCTTTTTATGCAACTGCATTAGCAGGTCGATGTAGAATTTATAATAATATTGCACTGAGGCAAAGTAGGAAGTTCGTAAGTCTTGGTTGACAACTTTCGTGCGTAAATCTTCGATGATTTCAATAGCAGATGAGATTTGTTTGAGGGATTGTTCTAAGTTGCCTCGGTTGCGTTCTAGGGAAGCTAGGTTAAAAAGGGTATTAGCTTCTCCACCCCTGTTGCCCACTGCACGGTTTAGTGGAAGTGCTTGGTTTAGGTATTCAAGTGCTTTTTGTTTTTCTCCTAAATCGGAGTAAACTAGCCCGATATTTTTGAGTGTTGTAGCTTCTCCACGCCTGTCACCCACCGCACGGTTTAGTGGAAGTGCTTGGTTTAGGTATTCAAGTGCTTTTTGTTTTTCTCCTAAA
>NZ_QMEB01000057.1:21702-21958 GCF_012912135.1 Brasilonema bromeliae SPC951
GTTTAGTGGAAGTGCTTGGTTTAGGTATTCAAGTGCTTTTTGTTTTTCTCCTAAAGCAGAGTAAACTTTCCCGATATTATTGAGTGTTGTAGCTTCTCCACTCCTGTCGCCCACTGCACGATACAACGGTACTGCTTGATTGTAGAATTCAAGTGCTTTTTGTTTTTCTCCTAAAACTAGCCCGATATTATTGAGTGTTGTAGCTTCTCCACGCCTGTCGCCCACCGCACGACGCAGTGGAAGTGCTTGGTTGTAG
>NZ_QMEB01000057.1:21968-26675 GCF_012912135.1 Brasilonema bromeliae SPC951
AGCTTCTCCACGCCTGTCGCCCACCGCACGACGCAGTGGAAGTGCTTGGTTGTAGTATTCAAGTGCTTTCTGATTTTCCCCTAAATTGGAGTAAATTCCCGCAATATTATTGAGTGTTTGAGCTTCTCCACCTCTGTCGCCGACTGCACGAAACAACGGTAGTGATTGGTTGTAGTATTGCAGTGCTTTCTGATTTTCTCCTAAATCGGAGTAAACTAGCCCGATACCCGTGAGTGTTGTAGCTTCTCCACCTCTGTCGCCGACTGCACGAAACAACGGTAGTGATTGGTTGTAGAATTGCAGTGCTTTTTGTTTTTCTCCTAAATTTAAGTAAACTCCCCCGATATTATTGAGTGTAAGAGCTACTCCACTCTTGTCGCCCACTGCATGATACAAAGGTAGTGCTTGGTTGTAGAATTCAAGTGCTTTTTGTTTTTCTCCTAAATCGGAGTAAACTGTTCCGATCGCAAGGGAAGTAAGAGCTTGGTTTGCTTTATCCCCAACTTTCTGCCACAGTTGCAAAGCTAGTTCCAATTTTTTTACTGCCTGTCTCAGTGATTCTGCGCTACCTTCTTTGTAAAATGCAACCGCTTCATCATAGGCTTTTTGCGCCGCAGCACGAGTTAATTGTTGAGAATTCGTTTCTGGTTGCTGTGCTATCTGCAACTCTGTATTTTTCAGTGTTGCCCTCACTGAGTCGGACAGCAAAACCACACCCATCAACACAGCTAAACTGTAACGAGAAAAGTTTGAAAATGAGCAGCAAAAAATACACTTAAGCTTTATATTTCTGTTCATTCTTAAGCCGGAATAATTTATCAAAGGCAGCGATGTTCTTGCAGACGCGAATCCTGATCTTGATTGTTTCTTTAATTGTTTAAGAGATTCTCCGGAGAATGTAATGTTGATTGTATAACATTCATTTCCGGAAGCCAATATCGTTTCTGTTTTCGTAACAAAATTAACTTATTTTAGTGAGTGCAGGTGTTTTTTATTCCTGTATTAGCACCTTTGAAACGATTAGTTACCAGTAAGCCAGAACTATGAGATATTGCCCCCACTGAATCTGACAACAAAACTGCACCAAGCAGCAAAGTCAAACTGTAACGAGCACAATTCAGTAAAATCCAGCAGATATCCTGCCGAGACTCGTCTTTTTTGTTCATACTGAAGTCTCAACCTATTAATGAGTTACAGTCAGAATTCTGCCGGCACAAGAATCCTGTCATTTGTATATTATTTAGTTATCTTCCAACAAATTGTGGAAATTTTATTGTTATTTTATGAGTAATCTCACATAAATCTATTTTGGTTTCGTTTTTTGCAACCGATGGAAGGAGTAAGGATTTTCTCGAAGGTTTTTGAACAAAGGTATAGCGCTTTTCATTGAGTGTATAGAAGTACCTTCAAAGCAGCATGCCCGAAGCGCGATAAAGCATTACCTGATATCTTGCATCACTACGAGTAAACCACGAATACTTAATTAAAATCGTATTTAAAAATACTCAAAAACTAGTTCCAGTCTCAGTCCATTTTAATGGACTTCGCCTATTAGCCTGGGATTTAAATCCTAGGCGGACAAGAACCCAGTCAAATAATATGTAATAAATTCTACTATTTTTCTCAAGGCAAAATGTAAGTGACCACCAAACCCCCTGTGCAATACTTCCCACAGAAACGCTATGCGATTCCCACACCACCTCATCCCCCATCAAAAAGCTGATGCAACCTTTGCCCTCTTTGTGTGAAAAAACAAGATCCCCGACTTCTCGCGAGAAGTCGGGGATTGTAATAGGAGTTAATTGTCACTGCTTTACATCACCAGATTAACCAGAAGCCAGTAACCGAGAAGCACAAGAAAAACGCTTAACCACAACACAATTGGTCTGTCCATAGGCGTATGTTTTAGAGTGATTTTTACTGCTTTAACGAATACACAGTGTAAAAACTGGGTAATAGCAAATACCTTTTTCTCGACTCTCTAAGTCATGGAGTACGAGAGCTAAAGTTTAATTGCTATTCCCGATTTTTCTCAAATTTTACTCAAACGTTACCAGTATTCCGCAGGACTTTTATCCTTCGGTTCTGGTTTATCAACCACACTAAACTCTGTGGATAAAACTATTTTAGCGATCTTAATAACGTTTTGCAGGAATAAATCACTTTATATGTGTTTACAATACACTTCTCAAAATTGTCTTAAAAGGGTAGTTGACAACATCGCGGATAATGATCAATCAATTTTTTATATTTATATTGTTCTATTCTTTGCGAGGTAGAAAGGCTAGTTATAACAACATTTAATTATTCTGCATAAACTGAAATCTATCAATGGGAATAAGTTTTGTAGTTTTTCTCACGATTAATCACAAAAGTATATTTTAATCACATAGATAATAGCTTCCTTACCTCAGAAAGACGAACAAACTCTAGAGCTACATATAAAATTATTCTTAAATTATTACTAGACTACTTTTTTATCTAAAAAATCAGATTTTTCACTCTGAAAATATGGGAATTATTGATTCGTCGGAGAGAAAACTCTTTTGACTTAAGATTTACTTTTTAGGAGAATTGTTATGCGAATTGCCCAAATTGCTCCACTGTGGGAAAGAGTACCACCTCCAGGTTATGGCGGTACAGAGTTAGTAGTTGGACTGTTAACCGATGAATTAGTCAGACGTGGACACGAAGTCACCCTATTTGCATCGGGAGATTCTATCAGTTTGGCAAAGCTTGAATCAGTTTATCCTCGTGCCCTAAGACTTGATCAGACTGTGAAAGAACATAGTGTCTATGAGATGCTGAATTTAGCTCGAGTATATGAGCAAGCAGACGAGTTTGATATTATTCATTCTCATGCGGGACACATCAGCTTGAGCTACGCCAATCTGGTAAAAACACCCACCGTTCATACATTGCACGGAATTTTTACTCCGGACAACGAAAAATTGTATCAATACGCAAAAAATCAGCCTTACATCAGTATTTCCGATGCACAGCGAGAAGAAAGATTAGGGGTGAATTATGTAGCGACAGTCTACAACGGAATTAATGTTAGCAGTTATAAATTTCATCCCCAACCTGAAGAGCCGTCTTATCTGGCTTTTCTAGGTCGGATTTCTCCACAGAAAGGAACGCATTTGGCGATACAAATTGCTAAAGAAACAGGCTGGCGCTTGAAGATAGCAGGTAAAGTGGATGTCGTTGATGTGGAATATTTTGAAAGTCAAGTCAAGCCTTTTATTGATGGTAAGCAAATTCAATATTTGGGTGAAGCCAACCATGAGCAAAAGAATGCTTTGATGGGAGGTGCAGTAGCCACTTTGTTCCCGATTACTTGGCGAGAACCGTTCGGGTTGGTGATGATTGAATCAATGGCATCTGGTACTCCAGTGATTGCGATGAATATGGGGTCTACAGAAGAGGTTATTGCCCACGGTAAAACAGGCTTTCTCTGCAACAATGTTGAAGAATGTATCAGTGCCGTTAGCAAGGTTACTGAATTGGATCGTTCTGCTTGTTGGGACTATGTCTGGGAGCGTTTTAGCGTTCAGCACATGACTGATGGCTATGAAGCAGTTTATCGCAAGATTCTGGGGGAGCCGTTTGCTTGCAGTAATGGACATTTGCCCAATCCAGTGATTTCAGGCAACTAGTCTATTTAGAAAAAGCAAATGCGCTCTTTGGGGCGATCGCTCCCTCGTGCTAGTGCCCCAAAGTCACAGAGCAAATTTGCTGCTAGCCAGAGTAGGGGGAGGGTAGTTTTCCAAACTGCCCTCCTTTGCAAACAAGGGCGATAAGCCGGAGGCTTTAGCTTGTGCGTATCGCAAAGGAGCGTAATCGCCTCCACAGTATTCTCCTCTGAACCAAAAGCGATCGCAGACTCCGGACGGAGTCTAGATCTTAAGTTTGCTCGGCATAGCCTTGCAAGTTCTCTGGCTCAAATTGGCGCAGAATGCGAGTTGCCTGATTGGTTAACTCTTGACTGCCTTTAATAACAATCAGATACTTGCCTGCATTGAGGCGATTTCGGTAGGGTAAAGCATCCCCACTCCCCACAGTTAAACCAACTCCACCGCCGACAAAGTATGCACCCAAAGCACCAGAAGCCGCTCCCAACAGTCCACCAATCAGGTGATTACCAAGGCTGCCAATAGGAAGTACTTCGATGCTTGTCAAAAGGTTGAAGGCGTAACCAGCAACAAAACCAAAGGGAATCAGCCAAGATACCAAACGATTTATCCCTTTCTTTGCTTGCTGATTTGGGTTGATGAATCCATACTCATCAGCACTTTTGTATCCCCTGCCTAAAATATCAATTTGATTGGTGGGTAAACCTTCTTTTTCTAAGGCAGTGTACGCTTCTTCTACTTTTAACCTGTCTGGTAGAACTGCAACAAGATAATTCATAGTGTCATCCCAAGTTATATTGTCATTGTTGAGTCAAAAAATCTTTAGCTCACTTGTGTGGACGATTAAATTAAGTGAGCCAACTCACCATAAACAATAAGTATCGAAGCAGTAAGAAACGTCAATCTTCAGGTTGAAATAAAACTGAAGCAGTTCTCCATATTTGCCTATTTCTCATAGAAATGTCATTTTTATGACTTGTTCTATGTCTTGCCAGAGAACTCGTAATAATGATAAAACTTTCCCTCTCCTTAATAAGGAGAGGGATGCCCGATAGGGCAGGGTGAGGTTCCG
>NZ_QMEB01000417.1 GCF_012912135.1 Brasilonema bromeliae SPC951
CTACACCCCTACACCCCTAGTTTTGGTAAATCCGTACCAAGTTGATTTCGAGATATAACTACAGGAGTAGCAACTGTAGTATGACAAAATGTTACACTTTATAAAGATCAAAGGAATTTCGTAACAAAATATTCACATCTTTAACATTACGCAAAGTTAAGAACCATGAAGAACCGACAAAATCAACACCTTTTTGGCAAAACACTTGGTATCGCGCTCGCGACAGCCAGTCTTGTGATCAGCACTCCAACTTTCGCCCAGTCTCCCTCAGCTGCACCGACCAAACCAGCGATGTCAGGGTCTCAAACAACTGGTGCAGGTACAGTTGTCGATGTTGCTAGCTCGAATCCTTCTTTCAAAACCCTGGTAAAGGCTGTGAAAGCAGCAGGTCTTGTAGAGACCTTATCTGGTAGTGGCCCATTTACTGTGTTTGCACCCACGGATGCTGCATTTAATAAGCTACCAAAGGCAACTTTGCAAAAACTACTCAAGCCAGAAAACAAGGAAACCTTGACCAAGATTTTGACCTATCATGTCGTATCTGGTGCAGTTGATTCCAAAAGCCTTAAGTCAGGTGCGGTTAATACCGTTGAAGGTAGCCCAGTTGACGTTAAAGTTGGCAAGGGTGTAACGGTGGGTAAGGCAAAAGTCACCAAACCAGATATCAAAGCTAGTAATGGCGTGATTCATGCGATCGATACAGTGCTTCTTCCTCCTGATGTGAAGCTGTAGTGTTTCCCTAACAATATAGAGAGTCATAAATCTCGGCTTGGAGTTCAGCCTTTCCCCCGTGTTCCCAAAAAAAGATAGGCTAGAGGCGTAGATACAGGTTGTATTGCGTACGAAGTGCGTTGTAACCTACGCCATATTTACCTTAATTGTTCTGACGTTCCTTGAGTTGCAGTAATATTTGCGCGTGCATTTCGCGGGTAATTGGGTAAAAATACGTTAAGACTAAGCCACTAACTAATGCGATAGCTTCGCGCTCTGCATAGCGGCAGATCGTGTTTACACCAATCTCGAACAAAAATTCGTTGTTTTTCAAAACCTTATGGGATAAACCTTTGATCCAACAACCCCAATCAGCACGATAAGACCTAGGGCTCTGCGAAAATAATTAACGCCTTGAAATAATTCCTCCCATGCCCACGTAAACAAGGAGCCAAAAGCCACAGCGTCTAACACTGTATTGATTTCGCCGCTTGTAAAAATTAGTTTGAGTAAACTAGCTACAGCCCAGACAATAATTGGTGGGTTTGGTGGCTGAGCCACAACAATCTGACCGTCGCTGTCGCGGAAGATTTTATCGAATAATGTATTTTCCATTGTTTGGATGCCCGCGATTGCTGCGCGGTTTATGGGATCTATAACCAAATCTACATCATAAACTCATGTGGAGTCAGAAGAATTTAACGTGACTTGGGAAGATATTTGCAACGCGCACGGGTGCGAGGTCTTAGCACTGGATAGGTTTGTGCTAATGGCGACGTGAGGTGAAGTTGAGCGAGATTAATTTTCCTGACCCAGTTGTCTAAAAAACAGTAACAAGCAAGCTTAGATTCAATCCAGAACTATTGACACTCCCCTGCCTAAAGGCGAGGGGATTCTACATTCATCGTCAGAACTT